>CAMUZQ010000004.1 GCA_947165275.1 uncultured Lachnospiraceae bacterium
TTACGCACATTTCTTGGATTTACTCCTCATAACATTTATCTCGGCATAAGGCGGAAATATCTCACCATTGTTAGCGAATGTCATGCTAAACGAACTGGATAAGGAACTTGATGCAAGAGGGCTGGATTTCGTCCGATATGCTGATGACCTTATTATCATGGTCGGAAGCAAACAGGCGGCAGAACGAGTAATGAAGAGCGTAACCAGATTTATTGAGGAAAAGCTTGGATTGAAAGTGAACGCCGAAAAGAGCAGGGTTGATAAGCCAAAAGGCATTAAGTATCTTGGATTTGGATTCTACTTTGACTCATTTGCCAAAGGATATAAAGCCAGACCACACCCCAAGGCGGTAGCGAAGTTCAAAGCACAGATGAAGAAACTGACATGCAGAAGCTGGGGTGTGAGCAACGCCTATAAGGTGCAGAAGCTGAACCAGCTTATCCGAGGATGGATTAACTATTTCAAAATCGGAAGCATGAAAGTACTGTGTGAGCGTCTTGACAGTAATATCAGGTATCGTATGCGTATGTGTATCTGGAAACACTGGAAAACACCGCAGAACAGAGCGAGGAACCTGATGAAACTAGATGTACCTCGTTGGGCTGCATTTAAAATAGCATACTGCGGGGACCGCTATGCGAGGCTTGCCCATAACGGATGGGTACATAAGGCCATAAGCAATAAGAGATTAGCCGACTTCGGACTAATCTCCATGCTGGACTACTACACCGCAAGGTGTGTTACTTGTTAAGTTGATTGAACCGCCGTGTACCGAACGGTACGCACGGTGGTGTGAGAGGTCGGGGGATTACTCAAATCCCCCCTCCTACTCGATTATGCAGGTGATTGGAAAAAGAACATGAATGATGTATCATTATCTATGGACAAAAGACGCAGAAACGAGGTTATAGGGCATGAAGATCTTACAGCTAAAAGGCGGCCTGGCGGATCAGCTGTTTCAATATATATTCTACAGATATTCACAGATAAATATGCCGGATGAGGCATGGATCATGGATGATTCATCGTTTTATACGGATGATACGCAAAACAGTTATGAACTGGAGTCAGTCTTTTGGCTGCATCCCGATATTCTCAGCCGGTATTTTGATTATGACGTATGGAATTATATGCTCGGCCTAAAAAAGGAACAGGGGAAGAGCATACCCCAGATCCTTTTGGAAAACGGTACTGATATAAAGCTGGTATATGAGTCTGATGAAAAGGGGCAGGCTGAGGCCTTTGCCGGAGAAAAAATACAAACAGGTTATGGAAAATATGACCCGGATATAATAAAGCTCCCCGGAGAGGTTTACTATCAGGGAACCTGGACTGCTCCGGAATGGCTTAAGAATATAAAGGATACTATCTCCGAGGAGATAAATTACCCACCCGTTTATGAGGATGCCAACAGACGGTACCTGTCGCAGATACAGAATTCAAAAGCCTGCTCGATCCACGTAAGGCGCGGAGATCATGTCATCTCAGGCAGGGCTCTGTCTGATGACAGATATCTGGAAAAGGTGAAATATATGCTTGACAGGGAGGAGGGGCTTTCTCTTTTCGTTTTTTCTGATGATATAGCATATTGCAGGGCCCATGCCCATGAAATGGGTCTGGATCTGGCCGGGGAGACGGTATATGTCGAGGGAAACAGCGGCAGTCTTGCTTTTCGCGACATGCAGCTTATGAGCCAGTGCCCATATATGATCATTGGAGACAGCGCGTTCGGTAAGATTGCCGCATTGTTTAATAAAAGGTTACAGCATTTATGCAGCTGATCATCTTATATGACAGGAGACCGCATACAGGACTTCCGGACCGGACAGGACAGTAAGATATGGAATTCGAATTACACTCAGACTACAAGCCTACAGGCGATCAGCCTCAGGCTATAAAAAAACTTGTAGAAGGCTTCAAAGAGGGCAATCAGTTCGAGACCCTGCTCGGCGTTACAGGATCGGGAAAGACCTTTACGATGGCAAACGTGATAGCGGCGCTTAATATGCCTACGCTGATCATATCACATAATAAAACTCTCGCCGGACAGCTCTACGGGGAGATGAAGGAATTCTTCCCGAATAATGCCGTTGAGTACTTCGTGTCCTATTATGACTATTACCAGCCGGAGGCCTATGTTCCTTCAACGGATACCTATATCGAGAAGGATTCGGCGATAAATGATGAGATCGATAAGCTGAGACTTTCGGCAACTGCGGCCTTGTCCGAGAGAAATGATGTGATAGTCGTCGCATCGGTCTCCTGCATATACGGACTCGGATCGCCGGACGACTATATGCACATGATGATATCCTTAAGGCCCGGCATGCAGAAGGACAGGGATGAGGTCATACATGAGCTTATAGATATAAGATATGACAGAGCGGAGGCGGATTTTAAGAGATCTACCTTCAGGGTTCATGGAGATGTCCTGGATATCTTCCCGGCGGAATCAGATGATACCGGGATAAGAGTCGAGTTTTTCGGAGATGAGATAGACCGCCTGGTGGAGTTTGACGTCCTTACGGGACATCCCAGGGCGGAGCTTAAGCATGCGGCCATATTCCCGGCTTCGCATTATGTAGTGACAAGGGAAAAAATGGAGCGTGGTATAGCGGAGATAGAGCGTGAGCTTGAAGAGCGGATCGCGTATTTCAAATCCGAGGATAAGCTGATAGAGGCCCAGCGCATATCAGAGAGGACCAATTTTGATATAGAAATGATGCGGGAAACAGGTTTTTGTTCCGGAATAGAGAATTATTCCCGGCCGCTTTCAGGCAGGGCGCCGGGATCGGCGCCTATGACGCTCATGGATTTCTTCCCGGATGATTACCTTATCATAATAGACGAGAGCCATATCACAATCCCCCAGATAGGCGGTATGTACAACGGGGATCAGTCAAGAAAGAATTCTCTTGTTGAATACGGATTCCGTCTGCCATCGGCAAAGGACAACAGACCGCTTTCATTTGAAGAATGGGAAGGTCATGTGGATAAGGTGATGTTTGTTTCCGCGACACCTTCAGATTATGAAGCGGATCATGAGCTGCTCAGGGCAGAGCAGATATTGAGACCTACAGGTCTTTTGGATCCGGAGATTTCAGTCAGGCCTACAGAGGGTCAGATTGATGATCTTCTTACGGAAATAAATAAGGAAACAGCAAAAAAGGGAAAGATCCTGGTTACGACGCTTACAAAAAGGATGGCAGAGGATCTGACGGATTATCTGAGAGAGGCGGGAATAAGAGTCAAATACCTTCATTCAGACATAGACACTCTCGAAAGAGCTGAGATCATCAGGGATATGAGGCTGGATGTTTTTGACGTTCTGGTGGGGATAAACCTTTTGAGAGAGGGGCTCGATATACCTGAAATATCTCTTGTAGCCATAATAGATGCCGATAAGGAGGGTTTCCTGAGATCTGCCACTTCTCTTATACAAACAGTAGGCAGGGCGGCGAGAAATTCTGACGGACATGTTATAATGTATGCGGACACGATCACCGGATCGATGAAGGAGTGCATTGACGAAACCGAAAGAAGACGGGCCATACAGCAGGAGTACAACGAAAAGCACGGGATCACGCCCAGGACCATACAGAAGGCTGTAAGGGAACTGATCTCCATATCCCGGTCCGTGGCAAAGAGTGAATATGAGCTGGAGAAGGATCCTGAGTCAATGGATAAGGACGAGCTCGAAAAGCTGGTGTCAAAGGTAGAGAAGCAAATGAAGAAGGCAGCTGCGGAGCTTGATTTCGAGTCAGCCGCAATGCTCAGGGATCAGATGATAAACCTTAAGAAGGCTTTGATCGCACAGGGTGCTTGAGAATAAACAATATATACAGAGGGGGCAGGATATGTCAAAAAAATTGTCAGTCGTAGTACCTACATTTAATGAATCAGGAAATGTGAAGGAGCTCGCAAAGCAGGTCGGGGAGGCTTTGCAGGGTATTGATTACAACATATGGTTTATTGACGACTCAAATGACGATACCCCGGAGGTATTAAAGGAGCTTTGCGATGAGGACAGCCACTGCCGTTATCATCACAGAGAGGGAGAAGCGCAGACCGGGCTTGCCACAGCGGTCATAGAAGGCTTTGATATGGCGGACGGGGATTTCCTGGCATGCATGGATGCAGATCTTCAGCATCCACCGGCTATACTGAGACCCATGTATGCGGCGATGCTGTCAGGCGCTGATATGTGCATACCCTCACGCCTTATAAAGGGCGGCTCAGACGGAGGTCTTAATATAATAAGGAAGTTCGTTTCCGGAACAGCAAGATGGATGGGTAAGGCTGCGCTCCCGGCTTTGCGTAATGTCTCAGATCCGACCTCCGGACTTTTCATGTTCAGGAAGGAAATGCTGAAGGATGCGGACCTGAAGCCCATAGGCTGGAAGATAATGGTAGAGGTTCTTGCTATGTGTGATTATCATCTCATAGTAGAGATACCCTATGAATTCCATGACAGGAATTCCGGGGAATCAAAGATATCAAGGAAGGTAACCCTGCAATATATCGAGCAGCTCAATAATCTCAGAGGACGCGGGATCAGGCATGATTCAGTGATAGTCACACGCTGGTCTCCGAAATTCACGGAGGATATGGTTAGGAAATACTGCTGAAACAAAAAAGAGGAGTTATGAAAGAAAAAGAAGCTGACGTAAGGAAATATATAAAAATAAGGGGAGCCAGAGAGCATAATCTCAAATCCCTGTCGGTGGATATACCGAGAAACGAGCTTATCGTGATGACAGGACTTTCCGGTTCGGGAAAGTCCTCTCTTGCCTTTGACACGATATATGCAGAGGGACAGCGCAGATATATGCAGTCCCTTTCAAGCTATGCCCGTATGTTTCTGGGGCAGATGGATAAGCCTGATGTGGACTCCATAGAAGGACTTCCGCCTGCGATATCCATAGACCAGAAATCAACAAACAGAAATCCGCGGTCGACGGTAGGAACTGTTACTGAAATATATGATTATCTCAGGCTGCTCTATGCCCGTATAGGCATACCTCACTGTCCGAACTGCGGCAAACCCATAGAAAGACAGACAGCGGATCAGATGGCGGATATTCTGATGAGGCTCCCGGAGAGGACAAAGATACAGCTTCTCGCTCCTGTTGTCAGGGGCAAAAAGGGCCGCCATGAAAAGGTGCTGGAAAGAGCAAAAAAGTCCGGCTATGTCCGTGTGCTGATAGACGGTTCTTTATATGAGCTGTCTGAGGATATAGAGCTTGATAAGAATATACGCCATACGATCGAGATAGTCGTGGACCGCCTGGTAGTTAAGCCCGGTATAGAGGCAAGGCTTTCCGACTCGATAGAGAACGTGCTCGAGATAACGGACGGTCTGCTGAATGTAGATGTGGATCAGGGGAAGCAGACGCTTTCATTCTCCAACAGCTTTTCCTGTCCGGACTGCGGTATATCGATACCACCTATAGAACCAAGGAGCTTCTCCTTCAATAATCCCTTCGGAGCCTGTCCGACCTGTGCGGGTCTGGGTTATAAGATGGAGTTTGACGAGGATCTGATGATACCGGACAAGTCTCTCTCCTTCAATGAGGGCTGCGTGAGCTGCATGGGATGGATGAGCTCCAAGGATCCCGGGAGTTACGGTCATGCCCTGCTGGAGGCGCTGGCAGATAAATATAAGTTTTCATTGGATACTCCATATGAAAAGCTGCCCGAAAAGGTCCGCAGGGTCTTTATATACGGGACAGACGGGGAGATAATAAAGGTTCATTACAAGGGTCAGAGGTCAGAGGGTGTTTATGATGACGCCTTCGAAGGGCTGATCAAAAATATGGAGCGCAGATACAGAGAGACCTTTTCCGAATCAGCAAAGGCGGAATATGAGCAGTATATGCGGATATCCCCGTGCGAGACCTGTAAGGGACAGAGGCTTAAAAAGGAGTCTCTGGCTGTTACAGTGGACAATAAGAACATATTCGAGCTTACCGAAATGTCGGTGAAGGAGCTCCTGTCGTATTTTGATGCTATCCCCGGATCGATCACGGAACAGCAGCAGCTTATCGGAAAGCAGATCATAAAAGAGATCCATTCCCGGATCAGATTCATGAATGATGTAGGACTTGATTATCTGACTCTTTCCCGGGCTACAGGGACCCTGTCAGGCGGAGAGGCTCAGAGGATAAGGCTTGCGACACAGATAGGCAGCGGTCTCGTGGGGGTAGCGTATATTCTGGATGAACCCTCCATAGGACTGCATCAGCGTGATAATGATAAGCTTCTGGCTACGCTTAAGAGACTTAGGGATCTTGGAAATACACTTATAGTAGTGGAGCATGATGAGGATACCATGCGCGCGGCAGACCAGATCATCGACATCGGTCCGGGAGCAGGCATGCATGGAGGAGTCCTGGTGGCGCAGGGAACTGCCGAGGAGATAGCAAGATCAAAAGAATCCATAACAGGGAAATAT
Organism: uncultured Lachnospiraceae bacterium; assembly: GCA_947165275.1. GTDB lineage: Bacteria > Bacillota > Clostridia > Lachnospirales > Lachnospiraceae > NK4A144. The sequence continues at coordinate 6,455 of CAMUZQ010000004.1, forward strand.
CTGTCCGGAGAGCTTTCCATACCCGTTCCCGCCCGGAGACGCAAGCCGAAGGGATGGATAGAGATCAAAAAAGCCAGAGAGAATAATCTGAAGAATATAGACGTAAAGATACCCCTCGGTGTCATGACCATAGTCACAGGCGTATCCGGATCGGGGAAATCCTCCCTTATAAACGAGATACTTTACAAGACTGCGGCAAAGAAGCTTAACCGCGCCCGTACCATAACAGGAGCCTCCGACGGGATAGCAGGACTTGAGCAGCTCGACAAGGTCATAGATATAGACCAGTCCCCTATCGGAAGGACACCAAGATCCAATCCTGCAACATACACGGGAGTTTTTGATATGATAAGGGACCTTTTTGCAGGAACCCAGGAGGCCAGGGCAAGAGGATATAAAAAAGGCCGGTTTTCGTTTAATGTGAAAGGCGGCAGATGCGAAGCCTGCAGCGGAGACGGGATCATAAAGATAGAAATGCATTTCCTGCCGGATGTATTTGTTCCCTGCGATGTGTGTCACGGCAAACGCTACAACAGAGAGACACTGGATGTGACTTATAAAGGAAAGAATATATCTGATGTGCTGGACATGACAGTGGAGGAGGCGCTGGAGTTTTTCGATAATGTGCCGACTATAAGAAATAAGATCCAGACGCTCTATGATGTAGGTCTTGGCTATGTGAAGCTCGGACAGCCGTCCACGGAGCTTTCGGGCGGAGAGGCGCAGAGGATCAAGCTTGCATCGGAATTATCGAAACGGGGGACCGGAAAGACGATCTATATCCTGGACGAGCCTACCACGGGTCTGCATTTCGATGATGTAAAGAAGCTGGTAGGCATCCTTGACCGTCTGGCAGAAGCCGGGAATACGGTGGTTGTGATAGAGCACAATCTTGATGTGATAAAATGCGGCGATTATATCATAGATATGGGACCGGAAGGAGGAGACGGCGGCGGAACCGTCATAGCATCGGGCACACCCGAGCAGGTGGCAAGGAATAAAAAAAGCTATACAGGAAAATACATAGCTAAAATGCTGAAATAAAAATATGATAAAAGGGTTCAGAAATCCGGTATACCTGCCGATATATCAAATGGACGGCGGATGCAAACGACAGATGCTGAAATATGGACAGTATACAAGGATGGTTTTATATGCACGGACGCAGAATATACCTGCGTCCGTGCTTTGTTTTCGAATAACTCTGACGGATATTGAAAGTTTCTTGATTTTGGGTTATCCTATCTTGTTAGGAAAAATGGAAAACAGGGTTATGAAATGAGGAAACAATGAGCGGTATAGACATAGGGATCGATCTTGGCACGGCAAGCGTGCTTGTATACATAAGAGGAAAAGGCGTAGTACTTAAAGAGCCCTCAGTCGTTGCATTTGACAGGGATACAAATAAGATAATGGCTATCGGCGAGGAAGCCAGGCTCATGCTGGGACGTACTCCCGGAAATGTAGTAGCCATAAGGCCCATGAGACAGGGAGTCATATCAAATTATACTGTCACTGAAAAGATGCTTAAGCATTTCATTCAGAAGGCCGTGGGAAAAAGGACGTTCCGTAAGCCCAAGGTCTGCGTGGGAGTTCCGTCGGCGGCATCGGAGGTTGAGAGAAAGGCTGTTGAGGATGCGGCATATCAGGCCGGAGCCAGAGACGTCAAGATAATAGAAGAGCCCATAGCAGCAGCGATCGGCGCAGGCATAGATATAACAAAGCCATGCGGAAATATGGTGGTCGATATAGGCGGCGGCACATCGGATATTGCGGTCATATCACTTGGAGGACCGGTGGAATCCACATCCATAAAGGTTGCCGGAGACGATTTTGATGATGCCATCGTCAGATATATGAGAAAGAAGCATAACCTTCTCATAGGAGAACCGACGGCAGAGGATTTAAAGATACATATAGGCTCTGTCTTCAGAAGACCTGAGGTCGACTATATGGACATCCGGGGAAGGAACCTGCTCACAGGACTTCCCGTAACAGTAAAGGTTTCATCTGAAGAGACCGAGGAAGCTCTGAGAGAGGTCACGGCACAGATAATAGAAGCCATACACGGAGTTTTGGAGCGTACCCCTCCGGAGCTGGCAGCCGATATAGCCTCCAGAGGCATAGTGCTTACCGGCGGTGGAGCGATGCTGAGAGGACTTGAGGAGCTCATAACCGAAAAGACCGGAATAAACACGATGACAGCCGAGGATCCGATGACAGCGGTGGCAGCGGGGACCGGCAAATATGTAGATATGATGGCAGGATATACGGAGGACGACTGATCTATGGTAAAAGGTCTGTATACTGCGCACAGCGCGATGATAAACGAGCAGCACAGAATGGACACCCTTACAAACAATCTGGCAAATGTGGCCACTACAGGCTACAAAAAAGAGGGTGCTACATCACAGACCTTTGCAGATGCGCTGGCAGTCAAACTGCAGGATTCATCAGAATGGTATCTTTCCAGGCGCATGGGAAACATGCAGCCCGGGGTTAAGATCGGAGAGAACTATACCGACTGGTCCGAGGGAGGTTTCAAGGAGACGGAAAACACCTTTGACCTGGCTCTTTCCGATTCCGGTTTTTTCCAGATAGAGTTTACCGACAAGGCAGGCAATACAAGCGTTAAATATACAAGAGACGGTTCGTTTACGCTTACCCTGGACGGCACTCTGGTAACCAAGGACGGGGATTTTGTTCTGGATAAGAACAAGCAGCATATCAAGATCGACCCCACGAAGCCCACGACTATAGACAGACAGGGAAATATTTATCAGGATGATAACGCACAGATACTCGCTACTATAGGAGTAACTGATTTTCAGAGGAATGCTGAAGGGACCGATTATTATTATCTTGAAAAGTATGGAGAGAATCTCTGGCAGACCATACCGGGAGCAACCGAGATACCGTCAAATTCACAGGTATATTCCGGATATCTTGAGCAGTCCAATGTAGAGACAGTTCAGGAAATGGTAAACATGATAGCCATAAACAGGCAGTATGAGATAAATCAGAAGATAGTCACCACTATGGATGACACTCTTGACACAGCAGTTAATAACCTTGGCAGACTCAGCTGAGTGACAGCGCATACACAAAGGAGGGATTAGATCATGGTCAGATCATTATGGACAGCAGCTACAGGAATGATAGCGCAGCAGCAGAATGTAGATACGATTTCTAATAACCTTGCAAATGTGAATACGGTGGGATACAAGACAGAGACAAATGAATTCAAGAGCCTGCTGTATCAGACCATGCAGACCAAGACTACTACAGCGAATGCCGAGCAGAAGCCCATCGGCGCCCAGGTGGGTCTTGGCGTCAGGAGCGCAGCCATCACATCCCAGTTTACAAACGGCGCGCTGCTCGAATCTGAAAATCCGACGAGCTTTGCCGTACAGGGAAAGGGATTCTTTGCCGTAAGGGGGAATGACGGTAAGACTTATTATACAAGAAACGGTGATTTTAATTTCAATCTTAACGCGGGCGGCGGTCTCGCATTATCAAATTCCGACGGACTTCCTGTCCTGAATACAAACGGACAGCCGATCGTGCTTAATGGAAATTATGTCGCAAACAGGGTAACTGTCAATGCTGACGGGCAGGTCTGCTATCCCGATGCACAGAATAATCCGCAGCCGATAGCAGGCATGGTCATAGGCATGACACAGTTCCAGAATCCCAAGGGCTTAAACAAAGAAGGAGATTCCTTATACACGGTTACGGCGGCATCAGGCCAGCCCCTGAATGAAGCCACCAATAACAACCTGGAAAAATCCGTTATCAGACAGGGTTACCTGGAGGGTTCAAATGTCCAGGTTGCCGATGAGATGGTGAACCTTATTGTGGCGCAGAGGGCTTATGAGCTCAATTCAAAGGCCATAACCACTACAGATGATATGATGCAGACGGCAAATCAGCTTAAGAGGTAAGTACTGAATGGACATTGATACCAGCTATCTTACAACTTTATCAGGTCAGGCGGTATCGAATGCCAATGCATCAAGGCTGAAGAATACCTTGTCGGGGATTTCCGAAGCTGGCAGGGGTGCAAAGGATTCCGGGGCGTCTTCTGCTGAAGACGGGAAGCTGCTGGATGCCTGTAAGCAGTTTGAGAGTTATTTTGTAGAGCAGATGTACAAGCAGATGATGGCAACTGTTCCCGAGGATCCGCTCGATACCGGAACAAACAGCACTCTTGTAGATTATTATAAAGACAATCTCGTAAAGGAGTATGCTTCCCAGACCACGGAGCAGGAGGGACTGGGACTGGCCAAAATGCTTTATGAACAGATGAAGCGTAATATCGGCCAGACACCGGAGGAGATAGACGCAAAGGCAGCACAGGCAGCGGCGGAAAGCGGAGCAGCTGCGGAGAATATATCTTCTGACGAGAGTTAATCGTGATGCAGCTGAAAGGCATCATTGATCATATCATTTTCCGGAATACCGAAAATGCGTATACGGTATTATCTCTAGATTCAGATGACGGTGCAGACTATGTCTGTGTAGGCACGCTTCCTGAAATGGATGCCGGAGAGAGCGTTACATTTGAGGGAGATCTGACAGAAAACCCTAAATACGGGACACAGTTTTCCATCACGTCTTTTTCTTTTGCCCCGATAGATGACGAGGCATCTATTCTCAGATATCTTTCATCCGGCGCGGTAAAGGGTGTAGGATCCGGACTGGCCAAACGCATAACCTCAAAATTCGGAGAGGACAGCTTCCGGGTTATAGAGGAAGAGCCCGAAAGACTGGCGGAGATCAAAGGCATATCCATGAGAATGGCTATAGCGATCTCGGAGGCCTTTGAGTCAAAGGCCGGCAGCAGGCAGGCTGTTTCCTTCCTTTCCCAATACGATATAAAACCGAATCTCGGACAGAAAATATACGAAAAATACAAAGATCGTATATATGAGGTGATCCGTTCGAATCCGTACAGGCTGATAGAGGACATAGAGGGGATAGGCTTTATCTCCGCCGACCGGATAGCCTCTGAGGCAGGTATAGCCAGGGATTCCGAATATCGTATACGTTCAGCCTTGATGTATCTTCTGTCGGCTGATCTGAGCACCGGAAGCCTGTGCATGATCGAGGATGAGCTTGTAACAAAGGCAGCTGAGCTTCTTGCAGTAGATACAGCTCTTATAACACTTCAGCTGGATGCTCTTTCCATAGAACGTAAGATAATAAGGGAAAATGCCGACGGGAAGATCATGGTCTATACAGAAGGAGCTTATTATGCTGAGGCAGAAGCAGCAAGACTCCTTACAGAGCTTGATTTACCTGATGAGGTGGAAGAAAGCCGGGTATATGAAGAGATCAGACAGATAGAAAAGGACAGGGGCATTTCTCTGGAGGATGCTCAAAGAGAAGCTGTAGTCGGCGCGATCTCAAATACCGTATCCGTGATAACCGGAGGTCCGGGTACCGGAAAGACCACCATCACCAATATAATGATCCATTACTTCAGGCAGAAGGGCTTTGATATTACCCTTACAGCACCTACGGGGAGAGCGGCCAAGAGAATGACAGAGGCGGCAGGAGTGGAGGCGAAGACTATCCACCGTCTGCTGGGAGCCGGAGCAGTGATAGACGGCAAGCCGGTATCGGGCTTTGAACATGATCCTGATAATCCGCTGGAAACCGATGTGATCATACTGGATGAGATGTCAATGGTGGATATATATATCTTCCGTTCACTCTTAAAGGCGATAATACCGGGTACCCGTCTTATCCTGGTAGGAGACGCGGATCAGCTGCCGTCTGTAGGACCGGGGGCGGTCTTAAAGGACATAATAGGATCAGAAAGCTTCCATGTCACCAGGCTTACAAAGATATACAGACAGTCAGAGGCATCTGCGATCGTCAGGAATGCCCATGAGGTCATAGAAGGACATAGTATAGATCTGGATGAAAAAAACGAAGACTTCTTTATGCTTAAAAGGAATGATGCGGAAAGGATCATTCAGGGGATAATCTATCTGGCGGGAAAAAGACTGCCTGATCACTTAAAATGCACGCCGCTGGATATCCAGGTCATGACTCCGATGAGAAAGGGCATACTTGGTCTGGAAAACCTGAATCTCAGATTGCAGGAAGCGCTGAACCCGCCTGGCAGGATGAAAAGGGAGATCAGTACCCCCGGCGGTATGCTCCGTGCGGGAGATAAGGTCATGCAGACCAAAAACAATTATGATCTTCAGTGGGAGCTGGCAAACGGCAAGGGTATGGTCCTTGAGACCGGAGCCGGGATATATAACGGGGATATAGGAAGGATTCTTTCAATATCTTCAGAGGCTGCATATGTCAGATTTGATGACGGACGTGAGGCAAAGTACACGGGGGAGGCTCTTTCCGAGCTGGAGCTTGCCTATGCCATCACCATACACAAGTCCCAGGGGAGTGAGTACAGGGCGGTCATACTCCCGCTTCTGTCAGGTCCCAGAATGCTAATGAACAGAAATCTGCTTTATACTGCCATAACCAGGGCGAAACAGATGGTATGTATTCTCGGATCGCCGCAGACCGTGGATGAGATGATAAGGAACGAAAGAGAGGAAAACCGATATACAGGACTTGAAAGAAGGATTAAGGAGATCAGATATATGGAATAAAGCCGTGGATTTTTTGTTTCCCAGAAGATGCCCTTTCTGCGATGAGGTGGTGCGGTATGGAGATATGATCTGCAGCCGGTGCAGAAAAGGTGCACGTTATATCGGTGAAGTTCATTGCATGAAGTGCGGCAAGCCTCTGACGGGGTCATACGCTGAGTTCTGCAGGGATTGCATGCATACTGAGCATATATATACACGGGGCAGGGGACTCTATGTGTACAATGATGAGGTCAGAGCCTCCATCACAAGGTTTAAGTATCACGGACGACGGGAATATGCGGATCATTACGGATACGATATAGTAAAACACCTTGGCAGATTCATAATAAGCTGCAGGGCGGACTGCCTCATTCCCGTACCCATATCAAAGGAGAAGCTGAAAAAAAGAGGCTATAATCAGGCGGAGGTCATAGCGGACAGTATCTCGTCACATACCGGGATCCCGGTATGGAAGGAGTATGTTGTACGGATCAGGGACACTCCCCCGATGAAGGAACTGAACAGGATGGAAAGGATGAAAAACCTTAAAGGGGCTTTCAAAATAAGCCCTCATGTTGTAAAATGTAGGAACGTGATAATAGTTGATGATATATATACAACTGGCAGCACGATAGACGCGGTAGCTGCCGTGCTCAGAAAAACCGGAGCCGGCAATATTTATTTTATCGCTCTGGCTGAGGGGACTCCGGTGTGAGTGTGGTTTACCGTATCAAGAAAGGAAGAGGAGAGGTACTATGAATGTAAGAAATTGCCGTAGATGCGGAAAGATCTTCAACTATATCGGAGGACAGCCGATCTGCCCTTCGTGCAGGGAAGAGATCGAGAAAAAATTTGAAGAAGTAAAGAATTACATCAGGGAGAATCCTAAGTCCAGTATACCCCAGATATGCGAGGACTGTGATGTAGAGACCCATCTGCTTCAGCAGTGGATCAGAGAGGAAAGACTTGTATTTTCCGATGATTCTCCTGTGGGTATTCCCTGCGAGAAATGCGGGACCATGATACATACCGGCAAATACTGCGAGAAATGTAAAGCAGAGCTTGCAAACGGATTAAGCGCTTCCATAGCCAAGCCTCGGGCTCCCAAGCCGGAACCCAAAAAGGATCCCAGAGGAAACCCGGCAATGAGGTTCCTTAAGTGAAAAGCAACATAGACGGCGACAGAGTAAAGCTTATGACGCGTATGGCTTCCTTTGAGGATAATGAAGGCAGGGAAGCCATACGTATATGTAATTATTTCAGAAGCGATTATGTGTGTCTGAACGTGGTAAGAGCGATAGTTTCGGCCACAGTTTCATATTTTCTGATCCTGGCACTGTATGTTTATTACAATATAGACCGGCTGCTCCAGGAAATATATACCATGGATCTTATGGCTACAGGACGAAGGCTTGTCACTACTTATGTGATATTTGCCGGAGCTTTTGGGATCATTGCATATGTTGTTTATTCATTCAGGTATGATTGGGCAAAGAAACACCTGAATGATTATAATTATGCCTTGAGGGAGCTGCTTAATATGCAGGAAGTTGAAAACAATGGGTAATATTTTTGAAATAAGGGATAATATTGAAGAGATTGTAAGCCGCTACGAAACGATGATCAGGGCGGCGGTTCGTTTTTTTCTGGCACTTTTGGCTCTGTCGATCATCAATGCAAAACTGGGATATATGGACAGGCTGGATTCCACCCCTGTTGTGGTGGCGGTTGCCATGCTTTGCGCCCTGCTTCCGGCCGGCATGATAGTATTTTTTTCATCCCTGTTTACCATACTCCACAGCTATGCCCTTTCTCTTGAAGCAGCGATAGTCGTTCTGGCAGTATTTCTGCTGATGTTTCTGTTATATTTCAGATTCACCCCGAAGGATACAATGGCTGTTTTGCTGACGCCACTGTCCTTTGTTTTCGGCGTGCCATACGTTATGCCGGTGATATACGGCTTAAAGGGGTCGCCGCTTTCGGCTCTGTCCGTAGGCTTCGGAGTGGTAGCCTACTATACTATAGATTTTGTTTCAGAAGCTGAGGATATGCTTAAGTCCATGGCTGACAATACCACTGTTGAGAGATTCAGAGCCATTCTTGACGGAGTGATAAAGAATAATGCCATGATAGTCTTTGTTATGGCCTTTGCGATCACAGTAGTGGTTGTAAGTATCATAAGACGGCTTCCGATACCCCATGCATGGACTATAGCGATAGCAGGAGGCATAGCGGTGGACATGATCGCCGTGATGATCCTCTCTATAAGGCAGGATGCGGATATAAGCATAGGAGGTCTTTTTATGGGATCCATCGTAGCTGCCGTGATAGCCTTTATTTATAAGCTTTTCGTTTTCAGTGTAGATTATGCAAAAACCGAGCGGGTACAGTTTGAGGATGACGGGTATTACTACTACGTCAAGGCCGTACCGAAGATCAGGACCCGTAAAACGAGAACCAGACGGAGATATGATCCGGATGATGATATGTGATGTTCAGGAGATAAATGCAGGAGGTCATTTCTAAGGTCGGAAATTTCATAAGCTTTGAATCCATTCCGGTAATGGGACTGACTGATTATGTGGAGATCCTCATAATCGCTTTTCTTGTATATGAGGTAATGGTCTGGATCCGGGATACACGAGCGTGGTCACTTATGCGGGGCATAGTGGTGATCATAGCTTTTGTTTTATTGGCGTATCTGCTCCAGATGACTACCATACTATGGCTTGTGAGGAACGGTCTGAATGTTCTGCTTATGGCGGTGCTTATCATATTTCAGCCGGAGCTCAGAAGAGCGCTTGATTATCTCGGCAGAAAAAATTTTCTGAGTTCCCTGTTCACCTTTAACGGGACGGATGTGAATGAAAGATTTTCCGATAAGACCATGAATGAGATAATAAAGGCCTGCTATGAGATGGGAAGAGCAAGAACAGGCGCTCTTATCGTTATGAAAAAAAGCGATCCTCTTACGGAATATATAAGAACCGGTATCGAGGTCGACGCGGTTGTTACAAACCAGCTTCTGATAAATATTTTTGAACACAACACGCCCCTGCATGACGGAGCGGTGATAATTGAAGGAAACAGGGTGGTCTCCGCAACCTGTTATCTTCCTTTGTCGGATAATATGGAGCTTTCAAAGGAGCTTGGCACCAGACATCGTGCGGGCGTAGGCATATCCGAAGAAACAGATTCGCTGACCATCATAGTCTCGGAGGAGACAGGACGGGTATCCCTTGCCCAGGGAGGGGAGCTCAAAAGAAATGTTGATCAGGATACTCTTCGGGATGAATTATCCAGGCTTCAGAATAAGACCGTCATAGAAAAGAAAAGTGTGATAAAGGGGAGGAAGGCGAAATGATAAAAACGCTGAAAAAGATCCTCCGGCTATTCACAAACAATGTGGGAATAAAGATCCTTTCCCTGCTGCTTTCCGTGATGATCTGGCTTGTAGTCGTCAGTATAGATAATCCTGTAAAGGATCAGAATTTCACTCAGGTTCCGGTTACCGTATTGAACGGCGATACCTTTGAGGCCTCCGGTCAGGCCTTTGAGCTGGCGGATTCGTCAAGTACCGTAACAGTGACGGCGCGCGCCGAGAGATCCGTGCTCTCACAGCTGTCCCGCGATGATTTTTCCGCGACCATAGATATGAATAACTACTCAAACGGAAGAGTTCCCATAAGCGTCCGGGCAAACCGTCTGTCAGACAAGATCGTGAGCCTGACCCCGCGTACAGCATATGCTGTAGTTGATGTTGAGGATCTGGGCGCGAAGCAGTTTTCCATAGATTACGAGATAACAGGGGAACCTGCGAAGGGATATTCCGTGGGAAATGTCACTCTGGCAAGCAATGTTGTGAGGGTCCAGGGTCCGGAATCTGTGGTTGAGACCATAGACCGGGCGATCGTACGGGTCTCTGTTCAAGGAATGACAAGGGACATGAGGACAGAGACGCCGATAATCTTTATCGACAGGAATGGCGATGATATGGACAGCAGCAGGCTCGAGCTTTCAAGGACCAGTGTATCGGTTACAGTGGAAATATGGGCAAACAGGGAGGTACCGGTATCCTACAGCTATACCGGAGTGCCGGCAGAGGGCTTTGCCACCACGGGAAATCTTACCGCTACCATAAATACACTGTCTCTGACCGGAGATTCAGCATCGCTGTCAGGGATAGGGTCCATCACTGTACCGTCGGATGAGATAGACATAACCGGGGCTACGGAGAATGTTACAAGTGTGATCGATGTGTCGGCCTATATCCCTGCCGGAACAAGTCTTGTAGACAAGGAAATGGATACCCATTCCACAGTTACGGTTGAGATCATAGCGATGAACCTGATGAATGTGGAGGTACCGCTTTCAAATATCACTATAGATAATGTCCCGGAGGGCTTCACGATAGCTCTAGGCGGCGGTCTGACGTCTGTAGTAACAAGTGTACGCGGTCTGCCGGATGTACTGGCTTCTGTTGACGGCTCCATGCTTACGGGACATATCAACATGGATGATGTAAAGACGAAGAACGGTTTAAATGAGTGGGTCCCGGGAGTATATGATGCGGATGTGGTCTTTTCGTATCCGGAAGGCGTTTACAGCAGCGGTGTGGTCACCACTACGAGTGTGGTGGTCCAGGCGGAGGGCATGCCCCTGATCGATCCAGGCGGAACTGCAGAATCAGGTGAAGCCGTAGTCTATGATAACGAAAGTGAAGCAGCGCAGGGACACGAGTAAGGGACAGGCTTTGGGCCGGACAGTAATTACAGAGGAGTGAATTGAAAAATGGCAAGAATGTTTGGAACAGATGGTGTCAGAGGTGTCGCCAATACCGAGCTTACACCATATCTGGCTATGCAGCTTGGGGCAGCGGGCGCTACGGTGCTGGCAAATGAGCGGTCCTACAGACCTACCATAATGGTGGGATGTGATACCAGGATATCCGGGGATATGCTGGCTAATGCACTTATGGCGGGGATATGTTCGGTGGGAGCAAATGCCGTCTATGTCGGTGTAGTGCCGACACCTGCGGTAGCCTACCTTGCAAACAAATACAAGGTTGATGCAGGCGTGGTGATCTCCGCATCCCACAATCCGGTGGAATTTAACGGGATAAAATTCTTTAACGGCGATGGCTACAAGCTGTCAGATGAGCTGGAGGATCAGATAGAGGAGCTCATAAAGAGCGGTCTGAAGGATGTGGCGAGACCGACAGGCTCCCGTGTCGGAAAGATAAAATACCGCACTGATGCAAGAGAGGAATATATAAACCATTCCAAGAAGCAGATAGATACAGATCTCAGAGGGATGAAAATAGTAGTGGATTGCGCAGAGGGCGCATCCTATTATACTTCGATAGAGACCCTCAGGGATCTGGGAGCCGATGTCATAGCGATACATAATAACCCTGATGGCACCAATATAAACGCGAACTGCGGATCCACGCATATGGAGGAGCTTTGCGCAAGAGTCGTAATGGAAAAGGCCGATATTGGGCTTGCCTTTGACGGAGATGCGGACCGGCTGCTGGCCTCGGATGAGAACGGCAAGATGGTGAACGGCGATGAAATAATGGCGATAGTCGGCAATTATATGAAATCCCAGGGAACTCTCGCGGGTGATACCATAGTTGTTACGGTAATGACCAATCTGGGCTTTAAGCTTATGTGTGAGCAGCAGGGCATAAAAATCGAACAGACAAAAGTGGGAGACAGATATGTGCTTGAGCGCATGAGGGAAATAGGCGCAAACCTCGGAGGAGAACAGAGCGGACATATTATTTTTCTTGATCAGAATACAACAGGAGACGGCCTGCTTTCGGCACTGCATCTTTTGGAGGTGGTAAAGAAAACCGGGAAAAAGCTGTCGGAGCTCAAGAAGATAATGGAGGTTCTGCCCCAGTCTCTCAGAAACGCCAGTGTGCCCAGTCATAAAAAAGAGGCATATATGGAGTATCCCGAAATAGTCGAAGCGATACAGGCTCTTGAAGCAAAATATAACGGTGAAGGAAGAGTTCTCATACGTCCCTCGGGAACAGAACCGCTGGTCAGGGTTATGATAGAAGGCAGAGATCAGGCGGAGATCGACAAGGATGCAAGAGATCTGGCCGATCTGATCGAGCAGACAGTCCTGTAAATATACAGGGAGAGCAGGACAGTTGCTATTTGAATATTTTTTACATATTTGATATATTATAAAAAGCAGTATTATTGGAGCGAAAAGATGGTTTCACAAAAAATAACGATAAAAAATCCCACAGGGCTGCATCTGCGTCCCGCCGGCATCCTATGCAAAGAGGCAATGCAGTATAAGTCCCTGATCACATTCAAATTCAGAGAGAACACGGCTAATGCAAAAAGCGTGCTGTCAGTACTCGGAGCATGTGTAAAGTGCGGGGATGAGATAGAGATATTCTGTGAGGGAGAAGACGAGGATACGGCATTAAGGGCATTGGTAGGCGCCATAGAGGCCGGACTCGGGGAGTAGATTTATTAAATTATGAAGCAGGGTCTCTCTGAAATATTTCAGAGAGACTTTTTGTATTATCAAAGAGGAGATGAAAAAATGCTGAATTACAAAAGATACAAAAGAAATCCGGTCATTGATTATCCGGATAGAAAATGGCCTGACAGACAGATAGAAAAGGCACCTGTATGGGTTTCGGTCGATCTGAGAGATGGAAATCAGGCCCTGGTCGAACCCATGGTGGTGTCAGAGAAGATAGAGATGTTCAATGAGCTCGTAAAGCTTGGATTCAAGGAAATAGAGATAGGTTTCCCTGCAGCGAGCCAGATCGAATTCGATTTCCTGAGGGAGCTCGTGAATAATAAAATGATACCGGATGATGTCACTGTGCAGGTATTGACCCAGTGCAGAGAGAACCTTATAGACAGAACCTTTGAATCCATAGAAGGGATCCCCAGAGCAATTGTGCATATTTACAATTCCACCTCCACTCTGCAGAGAGATGTGGTCTTTAATATGAGCAGGGATGAAATAAAACAGCTGGCTGTGGACGGAACCCTTATGGTCAAGGAGAGAGCCGCAAAATTTCCCGGAGAGATAATCCTGGAGTATTCCCCGGAGAGCTTTACAGGGACGGAGCCAGAGTATGCCTGTGAGGTATGCAGTGCCGTTACCGAAGCCTGGGGAGCAACACCTGACAACAAGGTCATAATCAATCTCCCGGCTACTGTCGAGATGACGACGCCTAATGTCTATGCGGACATTATAGAATGGGAGAATTCACATCTTGAGCGAAGGGATTCGGTAGTGCTTTCCATACATCCTCATAATGACAGGGGTACAGGAGTGGCTGCCACCGAGCTTGCTATCCTTGCGGGAGCAGAGCGGGTCGAGGGAACACTTTTCGGAAACGGAGAGAGGACAGGAAATGTTGATGTGCTGAATATAGCATATAATATGTTTTCCCAGGGGATCGATCCCGAGCTCAATATAGAAAACATAAATGAGATAATAGAGATGTACGAGAAATGTACGAAGATGAAGATCGATCCCAGGCATCCGTACGCAGGCAAGCTTGTATTCACGGCTTTTTCGGGGTCACATCAGGATGCGATATCAAAGGGCGTGAAGGCCATGATGGAAAGACATCCCGATACCTGGAATGTTCCGTATCTTCCTATCGATCCGGCAGATATAGGCAGGGAATACGAGCCGATAGTGCGTATCAATTCTCAGTCGGGTAAGGGCGGAGTTGCCTTTATCATGGACTCATACTTCGGTTTCAAGCTGCCTAAGGGCATGCATAAGGAATTTGCCAATGTGATCCAGGAGATCTCTGAAAAACAGGGAGAGGTTGCGCCGAAGGAGGTCATGGATGCCTTCCGCAGGACTTATCTGGATATGAAGGAGCCGATACATTTCCGCAAGCTTCAGGTTGTCGATCTTTCGGATGAGACAGATACTGAATTTGATACTCAGGTTACAGTCACTTATACTGATCATGGCATTGAAAAGAAATTCGAGGCAGCCGGCAATGGTCCTATAGATGCGGTACAGAGAGGGATTTCCGCTGAGCTTGGTATAAATATAAAGATCGTAGACTATGAGGAGCATGCATTGACCGGAGGATCAAATGCACAGGCGGCAGCGTATATCCATATGCTTTCCGTAGAGGATAATCATATCACCTATGGAGTGGGAGTATCCTCAAATATAACGAGAGCCTCAGTCAGGGCTATATTCTCCGCGGTCAATCGTCTTTTCGGTGAAAGGTTTGAGGCCGAATTCTCCCGTCTCAGCCAATAGGGCACAGGAGCTTCAGGCAGCGGGTCCGGTGACAGTTTTACCGGATGCAGCAGAGCGGCATATAAAGAGCAGGATGATGAAAAAATATGTCGTAAAGTAAACGGGGAAATAATATTTAAAGTATGAAGCCGGAGCCAGTAAAAAAACAATGGCAAAATGAGCAAAAAGACAGAGAGAGAGCATTACAAAAAATGCTCTCTCTTTTATCCTGCAAAGACTCCATACGAAAAGTAAAACAAGAAGCAGCATGGGAATATAAAGATTATAGGCTATTGTCTTTACCAGACTTACGATAAAGGCTGCAGCACCAAAACCGGTCACAGGATCATATACTGTGGCCGCATAATCAAAGGAACCCCATTTGGTTCTCAGAAGCACGCCGGGATTATGCTTCATAAGCTCCTGCACACCCTCAACAAAAAGCATATAGTCTTCATCTGTGGCATCAGGTCTTCTGCCGTTATATCCCTCATAATAGAGTATAAGAGAATCCTCATAGTTGATATCACCCAGATAGTCGTTTATGGCAGCGATGGTTTCCACGTCAAGGAACCTGTCTACCTTTTTCCAGGAGGCGGCATTTACTTCATCTGTAAGATCCAGGCCATTGCGGTAAAGATTTGTAACCGTATATGCATAGAAAGGGAGCATGCGGTTTGCGGCCTTGTCGCCCATCCGCGAAGGAATGAGCCCGTACTGGGGTACAGCCACGATATACTGTATGAAAAATGCTGCGGCTATAAGCTTAAGTACATTGCCCGCAGCCTTATCACCGGGGGCAAGGACCGACGGATAACAGATAAGTATCAGGATAATCCCGAAGACGGCAAGGTAGATGCCCTCAGTCCTCCACTGGGTGAGTATAGCCATCAGTATCAGCATGGGGAGGATATGACGCAGACTGAAAGGGACCTGCTCCAGCTTATCCATAAACAGAGAAAACATGAAAATGATATACAGGAATATATATATCGGTATCCTGTGGGCGGAGGTGGTATATGCGAGGATCGGGGGCAGGATAAAGGCTATATATATCAGGTATGCCCTCTTATCGCCCTTTAGATACCGCTTCAGCCTCGCTGCAGCATAGCCTGCCGTGACGCACTGGAGTATGACCTTTATTATGATGGGACCAAGCCATGACGGTATGATCATCATTGATATGATATAGTACCAGGTGGTTATGTAATAAAACCAGGTATAATCAGCCAGACCGGATGCCTCAGAAAAGATCAGGGATTCATCATTGGAAAGAAAGCCCTCAGGCAGCTTAAAGACCAGCACGGCGATAATGGGGATAAAATAGATAAAGCTGTATTTCAGGATCTCCCATTCAAAGGAAGCCCTGTCTGTCAGGGCCTTTGCAATAAAGCAGGCCGTCAGGTATATCGCGGCAGACATAAGGATCTTGCAGGGAATATAATTATGTGCCATGGATAAAGGAGCCACGGTAAAGGTATTCCTGTCATAAAAAAGGGAAGCGATGGTCCAAATGAGAGCGATCGCGGGAGGGATGATTTTTACAATCTTTCTACTATTCATGATATAAATGCCTTCAGGTAGTTTTTGTGATAATATTATAGCATGAACAAAAGGATTCAACAGCAATTTGATAGACTCGACGATGAATATGGCAGGGAGATCAGGATATTTCTTGAATATGAAAAGCCTTACGAGCTTTTGATCGCGACCATTCTTTCAGCCCAGTGTACCGATAAAAGAGTAAATGAAGTGACAAAGGGATTATTTGTAAAGTATCCCACACTGGAGTCTTTTGCCGAAGCCTCTCTTCCCGAGCTGGAGCAGGATATAAAAACCTGTGGATTTTTCAATATGAAAGCTAAACATATAAAGGGAGCGGCAGAGAAGCTGCTGTCGGATTTCGGCGGGGAGGTGCCCTCGGATCTTGAAGGACTGACCTCTCTTCCGGGAGTCGGACGCAAGACGGCAAACGTAATACGTACGCATATCTTTCAGATACCTTCTATAGTCGTGGATACTCATGTAAAAAGGGTATCAGGCCGTCTGGGATGGACAAGACAGACGGATCCGGTGAAGATAGAGTATGACCTTATGAAAAAGATCCCCCGTGACCGGTGGTGTCTTATCAATCAGGACCTTATAAGTCTCGGAAGAAGCATATGCCACTCTAGAAAAGCCGGGTGCGCCACATGCTTCATGGAGGATATCTGTCCGAAGACGGGAGTCAAAAAGTGAGTACCTATGTGATCAGCGATATACACGGAGCTCTGGAGGCTTTTATCCTTCTCTTGTCGGAGATCGGCTTTGACCCCGAATCACAGGAGGATGAATTATACCTGCTTGGGGATTATGCGGACTGGGGGACACATTCCATAGAGACCATAGGATATGTAATGGATCTGGACGCGAATCCTAATGTCCACTGTCTTATGGGAAATCACGATCTGATGTTTCTGCAGGCTATAGAGGAAGACAGGAAAATGTCTTTTCCGAGCATGGTATGGTATGAGACAAATAAGGGCTTCAAAACCTGGGATGATTATGAAAAGCTTTCTGATGTGAATAAGAATGCAGTATATGACTGGCTTCTCTCACTTGATTTTTCCATCGATATCAGGGTCGGAAAGAAGCTCTACATGGCTGCGCATGCATATCCTTATTTTGGAAACCGCGGTAATCTGGGAAGGATATACACACAGAAGGAAGCGGTATGGCACCGTGCAAAATTTGACGAGGATCCCTTTGCAAACTATCATGGAAGAAAAAAATATGATGCTCTGATAATGGGACACACGCCGACGTCCTTTTTCCGATACTGCAGGGCGGGTAAGATAGTAAATGAACCGAATACAGTATTTTTCGGTAAAAATATCATAGATATCGACTGCGGGGCAAAGGTACTTGAGTATCCCGGGATCGGCCCGGAGTATGATAATGCAAGACTTGCGGCGTTAAGGCTTGAAGATGAAAAGTGTTATTATGTAAGATAAATGATGCTAAAGGAGGCAGAAGCATGAATATAGTTTTATTATCCGGAGGCTCGGGAAAGAGGATGTGGCCTCTGTCCAATGATATAAGATCCAAGCAGTTCATCAAGTTATTCAAAAATGACGAGGGTGAATATGAATCCATGGTGCAGAGAGTCTACAGACAGATAAGAACTGTAGACAAGAATGCGAATATAACCATAGCGACCAGCAAGACACAGGTCTCAGCTATACATAATCAGCTGGGAGAGCATGTATCGGTGTGTGTGGAGCCGACCCGGAGGGACACCTTCCCTGCCATTGCGCTTGCCTCAGCCTATCTGCATGACGAGCTTGGCGTGAGCAGGGATGATTCTGTAGTGGTATGCCCTGTGGATCCTTATGTGGATAATTCCTATTACGAAGCAGTGGCAAAGATGGGAGAGATCGCATCCGAAGGTGATAAAAATATCACACTCATGGGAATAGAGCCGACCTACCCCTCTGAGAAATACGGTTATATCATTCCGCAGAATAAGGGAGAGCTGTCTGCGGTTTCGGAATTTAAGGAAAAGCCCGACGCAGAAACGGCAGAAAGATATATAAAGGACGGAGCGCTTTGGAACGGCGGCGTTTTTGCCTTCAGGCTTTCCTATATGCTGGATAAGGCCCACTCTCTCCTGGATTTCACAGACTACAGGGATCTGTACAACCGGTATATGGATTGCAGCAAGATATCCTTTGATTATGCGGTGGTCGAGAAGGAAGAATCCATACAGGTACTCAGGTACTCCGGTGAATGGAAAGATGTGGGAACCTGGAATATGATGGCAGAGGTCATGGCTGATGAGATAAAAGGCAAGGCCATAACCGATGAGACCACAACAGGAACAAATGTGATCAACGAGCTTGATATACCCATACTTGTGATGGGAGCAAAAAACATGGTGGTGGCTGCATCCGGCGACGGCATACTCATAGCGGACAAGGATCAGTCGAGCTATATGAAGCCCTATGTGGAAAAGATCTCAACTGATGTAAGATTTGCAGAGAAATCCTGGGGGTCATACTCTGTCATAGATGCAGGAGAGGGGTATCTGAATGTAAAGGTGATACTTAATCCCGGAAACCGTATGAGCTATCACTCCCATGAATTCAGAGATGAGGTCTGGACAGTGCTTTCAGGCAGAGGCAAGACTGTAATAGACGGAATGGAGCAGGTCATAAATCCCGGAGATGTGGTGACTATGGCTGCAGGATGCAGACACACGGTCATTGCCGAGACAGAGCTTACCATACTGGAAGCTCAGCTCGGAGAGAATATATCTGTATCGGACAAAAAGAAATATGAGCTACCTGTATGAATAAAAAACCGGCGCCCTTACGTCTCAAACCGGCCGGAAAGGGTTATCTCTGGGGCGGGGAGAGACTGAAAAAAGAATATAACAAGTCAGAACTGGAGGTTTCCCCTCTGGCAGAGTCATGGGAGTGTTCGGTACACCCGGACGGATTGAGTGTTGTCAGCAGCGGGGAATATAAAGGATCCACATTGAAGGAGGTCCTGGAGCTTAATCCTGAGTATCTTGGAAGCAAAAGCAAGGATATGCCCATCCTGATCAAGTTCATCGATGCGGCAGCGGATCTGTCGATCCAGGTGCATCCGGATGATGCTTACGCAAGGGCATATGAGGGAGATAACGGGAAGACAGAATTCTGGTATGTGCTGGATGCGGAAGAGGATGCCGAGTTAATATATGGTTTTGAACATCCCATGGACAGAGACAGGCTGTGGGAAGCCATAGATGAAGGCCGGCTTGAAAACATGGTACATCATATACCTGTACATAAGGGGGATGTTTTTTTTGTGCATCCCGGTACTGTGCATGCGATCGGCAAGGGGATAGTGATCGTTGAGGTTCAGGAGAGTTCGAATCTCACATACAGGCTGTATGATTACAACAGAAAAGATAAAAACGGCAAAAAAAGACCTCTGCATTTTGATAAGGCAGTAGATGTCCTCGATATGAGTCCCGTCAGGATCATACGGCAGCCTCAGAGAATGGTAAAATACTATTTCGGGTGCGCAAGAGAGCTGCTTTGCCGGTGCGAATATTTTGAGGTCGAGCGTATACAGGTAACAAAGGGGTTTTCTTTTTCAGTCCTGGATACATCTTTTCAGGTTCTGCTATGCATAGACGGAAACGGCGGTCTTGAAACAGATGAATCAAATAAGCCCGTCAGATTTGATAAAGGCGCCTGCCTTTTTCTGCCGGCATCTTTGGGCCGGTGTCATGTCATAGGAGAATGTACTCTACTTAAAGTCAGATGCTGACAGGGATCTGTGCGAACTCCAAAACACCGGAGAATGAAAGGATAAAATACAAAAATCTATGGAAAAAAAGCTTGCAGTCATATTTCCCGGTATAGGTTATCATTCCGATAAGCCTTTGCTCTATTACTCGAAAAAGATAGTCAGACAGCACGGATACGATATATCAGAGGTCGTATTCAAGGGCCTGGATAAGTCCGTGCTGCTCGGATCAGATAAGCTCCTGACCTCTTCAAGGGATGATGCGGAAGCTGAAAAAAAGAAGCTGGAAGCCTTTGAAACAGCTTTCGGAGAGGCGAAGGAGCAGCTGGCGGGGATTGATTTCTCCATGTATGGTGACGTGATATTTGTATCCAAAAGTATAGGGACGGTCGTGGCAAGTGTATACGCGTCGAGAGAAAATGTGCCGGCCAGACAGGTTTATTTTACTCCTCTTGAGCAGACATTTTCCCGGGTGGAGGAGAAGAACGGACTGGTGTTTTTCGGTACAAAGGATCCCTTCATCAATACGGCAAGGATAGAGGAGCTTTGCATAGAAAAGAACCTTACTTATCGTATATTTGAAAACTGCAATCATTCGCTTGAGACAGGGGAGCCTCAGACTGATCTTAAAAACCTGACAGAGGTGATCAGTGAATGCGAGAGCTATCTCGCGGGAAGTCCTGTCTGAACAGGCTGCAGCAAAGGAGCTTGGACAAATGCCCCAGATGTCACTTTTTGACAAAAGTATTCCCGAACCGCTTGCGGCCCGCCTCAGACCTACCGGTCTTGAGGAATACGTAGGGCAGGAGCATCTTATCGGTCCGGGAAAGGTACTGAGAAGGCTGATCGAAAACGACCAGATAACCTCCATGATATTCTGGGGGCCTCCGGGTGTCGGCAAGACCACTCTCGCGCAGATAATAGCACAGAGAACACAGGCACAGTTCATTACTTTTTCGGCGGTTACCAGCGGTATCAAGGAGATAAAGGAGGTCATGCAGGAGGCCGACCGGATGAAAAGCTATGGACAGAAGACCATAGTTTTTGTCGATGAGATCCACAGATTCAACAAGGCACAGCAGGATGCCTTTCTTCCTTTTGTAGAGAGGGGGACCATCATCCTGATCGGAGCAACAACCGAGAATCCCTCCTTTGAGATCAACAGCGCTCTGCTTTCCAGATGTAAGGTTTTTGTACTGAAGGGGCTTACCAGGGATGACATCGTGAGGCTGCTCAAACAGGCGCTTACGAGTCCCAGGGGCTTCGGCGGACAGAGGATAGATATAGAGGATGAGCTGGTGGAGATGATCGCCTCATTCTCAAACGGTGATGCGAGAATGGCTCTGTCCACACTTGAGATGGCTGTTTTGAACGGGGATATGGATGCAGACGGAAATATCCTGATCACAAAGCAGACCATAGAACAGATCACGGGAAAGAAGGCGCTTCTTTATGATAAAAACGGAGAAGAGCATTATAATCTTATCTCGGCTCTTCATAAATCCATGAGAAATTCGGATCCTGACGCAGCGGTTTACTGGCTTTCAAGAATGCTGGAGGCGGGCGAGGATCCCATATATATAGCCAGAAGGGTTACCCGTTTTGCTGCTGAGGATGTAGGGCTTGCCGACCCGTATGCCATGACACTTGCGATATCCGCATATCAGGCATGCCATTTTATAGGTGTGCCGGAGTGTAATGTTCATCTTACAGAGGCTGTGATATATATGGCGCTGGCTCCGAAGTCCAATGCCATGGAGACGGCATATCTTGCTGCCAGGGAGGATGCCCTGAATGATCTCGCCGAGCCGGTGCCCCTGGCCATACGTAATGCTCCGACCAGGCTTATGGATGAGCTGGGATACGGCCATGGATATAAATATGCTCATGATTATGAGGAAAAGCTTACAGATCTGCAATGCCTTCCTGACAGACTGGCAGGTAAGGAATACTATCACCCCGGGGACCAGGGCGAGGAGGTCAGATTCAGCAAGCGTCTGGAATATATAAAAAAATGGAAGGGGGAGCATGGCTTCCTGCGCGAGAAATAGGAATCTCGCGCAAGAACTCCGCGTTGTCAGGATCTGACATATCTGCTGTTTCGGCCGTAGGTGATGTAATGCCTGTCCTCTGCACTGGATGAGGCAGTATAGTAAGCTACCGTATCGTCAAACAGGGACTTCAGCTGCTCTTTCTTTTCTCTTTTCTTTTTTTCGTTTTCCCTTTTCTTATCTTCTTCATTTTTGATATATTCGGAGAAGACTACGGGGGTGATCATTTCTGTATTCATCTGTACTGCCTCCTTTCGTATTTGATGTGTGATCTGCAGTGTAAAACACCGGTCCTTATATTATATATATCGGCTTGTTCCGGTGCTTTCGGCACAGCATGTTTTCTGATATAGTAGACAAAACCCGCAGGAAGCCGCCGGACCGCCTGTGCAGCTGCTCAGTCCGGCAGATAAAGAGGTAAAATGGCGATAAAAGTTTATATAGCAGATTATAAAAAGCTCGGAATAGACAAAAACTGGCAGGAGCTTCTTCCATATCTTACCGGGGATGAAAGAGAGAAGGTCCTGCGGTACAGGTTTGATGAAGATAAGATAAGGTCTCTGACGGGAGTCTGTCTCATAAGATCGGCAGCGGCGGAAAGGTTTCCGGGTGAGACTGTATCCATAATGAAGACGGATAAGGGAAAGCCGTACTTAAGCGGCAGGACCGGTTATGAGTTCAATCTGTCACATTCCGGAGATCTTATAGTTCTGGCGGTGGATGAGCTTCCGGTAGGGATAGATGTGGAGCAGATAAAGGATAAAAACTGGGAGATATTTCACAGATATCTCACTGATGAGGAGATGTCGATGATAAGGGGATCAGATGATCCGCCAGCCGTTTTTTTCGAAGTCTGGACTGTCAGAGAGGCCTTTTCCAAAGAGGAGGGTCAGGGCCTTTCGATACTCGACAGTATATTCAGTATGGATTATCACGAAAAGACCGTAAGCTATAACGGCAAAAAGCTGTATTTCAGAACAGAAAAATACAGTTCATCGGATGAATACAGGATAAGTCTCTGTTCCCGGAGGCGCCTGGATGATGTGACAATGGAATATCTGGACATATGGGATTGGGAGAGGAGGATAGGCCTGATAAGACAAGGAAACGGGAGTTCACAGAATCTTCACAAAAATTATTAGCACTCACCCTTGACGAGTGCTAATAAAAGTGGTATAACATAATCAGTCCAAGGGAAACGGAGGACAGAGAAACAATTGACGAGATGCCACGTTGCCGGGACTGATGCCCGGGGCGGACGGGAAGAAACAAAAGAAAAAAAACCCGTGCAGACAGTCTTAGAGCAGAGACCGGACTTCGGAGGCAAATACATATTCATTTAAGGAGGACACGATTATGTTGTACACACCCAGTATTTTAAGAACAAATCTTTTTAACGATCTTTTTGATGATGATCTTTTTACAAGACCCTTCAGTCATCTCGACAGCTTCCAGGGTAATGCGGGAGAGCTTATGAGGACAGATGTAAGGGAAGACAAGGATTCATATGAGCTTCAGATGAGTCTTCCCGGGATAGACAAGAAGGACATCAAGGCATCTCTGAAGGACGGATATATGACGATCAATGCTTCCACGGCAAAAAGCAGCGATGAGAAGGATAAGGATCTCCACTACATCCGCAGAGAGAGGTATCAGGGTTCAGTAAGCAGGACCTTCTACGTAGGCGAGGCTGTTAAGGAGGAGGATATCAAGGCCAGATTTGAAAACGGCATCCTTACCCTCACCGTACCGAAGAAGGTTGAAGAGCCTAAGGTAGAAGAGCAGAAATATATCGCTATAGAGGGCTGATGCTTCCCTTTACAGCAGAATAAAGCATCAGGATCAGCGAAAAGCTGCTTATCATAAAGACCCGCCCGGAGCAATACTCCGGACGGGTCACTTTTTTATAAATATTTGGTATAATAGTATGATTACGATGTCAATATTATCGTTCAGTGACAGAGCAGAAAAGAAGTATAGATCAGGGGGAATCTGTATGATATCGGTAAACGAGACGGGGTTTCTGCCGCATGTTGTAAAGCTTGCTGTAAGTGATAAGGACGGCAGCTTTTACATAGTGGATGACAATGAGAGGGAGCAGCTTAAAACCGGAGTGGTTTCAGTATATGCAGGTTATGATGAAACAGCCGGTCATGATGTATACAGGCTTGATTTTTCGGGAGTGAGTGATCCCGGTATCTATCATATAGAATCGGAGGATGGAGAGCGTTCCGCATCCTTTAAGGTAGAACCGCATGTATACAGGACACTTAAGAATTCGCTGCTCAAGGCCTTTTATTTTCGCAGGTGCGGCTGTGAGCTTCCGCGCAGGCATGCAGGTCCTTTTGAGAGAGGGACATGCCATAACGGACCGATAAAGCTCCTCGGGACAGATGAAATATATCCTCTGCATAAGGGATGGCATGACGCGGGGGATTTTGGAAGGTATGCAAGTGCCGGGGCCGTAGCCGCAGCGCATATGCTGTATGCTTATGAGCTTTTTCCCGAGGCGTTTTCAGAGGAGGTGA
The DNA here is from genome assembly GCA_947165275.1 of uncultured Lachnospiraceae bacterium. Lineage (GTDB taxonomy): Bacteria > Bacillota > Clostridia > Lachnospirales > Lachnospiraceae > NK4A144. The sequence goes on from CAMUZQ010000004.1 coordinate 31,181, forward strand.
ATATACCGGAATCCGGAAACGGGATACCGGATATATTGAATGAATGCAGATATGAACTGGAATTCCTGAGCGAGATGCAGGATGAGGACGGCGGAGTACATCACAAAGCCACCCCTCTGGTCTTCTGCGGATATATTATGCCGGAGGAGGAAAAAGGGGATCAGTTTGTATTTCCGGTCACGAGCATGTCAACGGCGGATTTTGCGGCCGTAATGTGCATAGCATCCAGAGTATATGAAAAGTACGATCCGGCCTTTGCGAGGAACTGTATGCATCAGGCATATATGGCCGGACAGTGGCTTATGTCCCATCCGGATAATACCGATTTCCATAATCCTGAGGGCTGTATCACGGGTGAGTATACAGATGAATCGGACACGGATGAAAGGATGTGGGCGTATGCCGAGCTGATGAGGACTGACCATGATATCATACAGGACAGAGACAGATCCCTGATGGCGGCAGCGGCACAGAAGGAATCCAGGCAGGATAAATATACGGAGCATTTTATTGAGGAGCTGAATAAATATACAGAAGATCACCCGCATGCGGACGGCAGGAGTATTGACGACGGCTTCGGATGGCAGGATGTATCGATGTTTGCTGCAGTGGCAGTGATATTTGATCCGCTGAATACCGCCGGCGATGAAATGAGAGAACGCATGACGGAGATGCTAAGGGAAAGAGCGGATGCCTTTGTTGAGATGCAGGAGGAAGGATATCCGCTGTCGATGGTAAGACAGGATTTTGTCTGGGGAAGCAATATGGTTGTATCAAACAGAGCCGATATACTGGTTCTTGCAGGTCTGGCATTGAAGCAGAAACTGGAGCTGTCTGAAGGAGCGATCCGGACTGAAAAGGTGCATAATGTGAAGGCCGTCCAGCTTTCATATCACGACAGGAAGAAGACAGGAGGAGAGAGGCTGTCGGATGCGGAGAGGGATGAGCTGCAGCTTGACAGGGAGGTGTATGAGGAAGCGGCATTGAACCAGCTTCATTATTTACTCGGAATGAATGCCATGGATATTTCATATGTGACAGGCTTTGGCGATCATGCCTTCAAGGATCCTCACAACAGGGTAACCGTGGCAGATAAGGTAGGGAGTCCTATCCCCGGAGAGGTTTCGGGAGGACCGTGTACATTACTTGCGGATGAAGAAATAAAAAAGCATGCAGATCCGAATACTCCGCCTCAAAAATGCTATGTAGATGATCATATGAGCTACAGTACCAATGAAGTGGCGATATACTGGAACTCTTCACTGCTTTTTTTAACAGCATATTTTGACAGACAGCAGTAACAGGCATGAATAAAACTGTTGCTTTTCACAATCTGGGATGTAAGGTAAATTCATATGAAACGGAGATGATGATAAAGGCTCTGGCAAAAAAAGGTTTTATCATCGTCCCATTCGATCAGAGATCGGATATATGTATAATAAATACCTGTTCCGTAACGAATATCGCTGACAGAAAATCCCGGCAGATGATACACAGGGCAAGATCGGCAAATCCGGACTCTGTCATAGTCGCAGCAGGCTGCTATGTCAATACCCACGGAGAAAACGAAGTTACAGCCGAAGGCGTTGATATCTGTGTCGTAAATGAGCAGAAAAAGAATATAGCTGATATTCTGGAAAGATATCTGAAGGAAAGGAATCTGAAAGAATCCTCAGGAAACGAGGCTTCCCCGGATATCTCAGGCAGAGGCATTTTCCATACGCGCTGCTTTATAAAGGTTCAGGACGGCTGCGACCAGTTCTGTACATACTGTATTATCCCATATGCAAGGGGAAGGATATGCTCGAGACCTGTAAATGAGGTAACGGATGAGATAAGGCAGTATGTTGATCTGGGATACAGGGAATTCGTCCCGACGGGCATACATATCTCTTCATACGGGAAAGACAGGCCGGAGGACGGAGAGGATCTTCTGGAGCTTATGAAAGGGATCTCCAGGGTCGAGGGAGTGGAGCGGATAAGGCTCAGCTCGCTTGAACCAAGGCTTATCACGGAGGAATTTGCCGACGGGCTCTCTCAGATACGTCAGATCTGCCCTCACTTCCACCTGAGCCTGCAGTCCGGCTCCGATCCGGTTCTGAAAAGAATGAATCGCCGTTATACTACAGACGAATATATGCAGGGGGTTGATATACTCAGAAAGTATTTTACCGATCCTGCTGTCACTACTGACTTAATAACGGGTTTTCCGGGGGAAACGGAGGAGGAATTCAGCGAGACGGTTGAATTCGTAAAAAAAGCAGGATTCTACGAAACACACATATTTAAATATTCCAGACGCAAAGGTACAGCTGCCGACCGGATGGAAGGACAGCTGTCCGAAAAGATAAAGCATGAAAGATCCTCGGTATTGCTTGAGATAAACAAAAAGCAGAAGCGGGTTTTTGAGGACAGGCATATAGCCGCGGGAGCTAATCATGAGGTGCTCTTTGAGGATGTGGAGGAAGTGGACGGGCGCTCATACAGGGCAGGCTATACCGGAGAGTATATAAAGGTGTACGGTAATGCTGCTGATCATGATATGGGAGAGATCGCTGCCGGGAGGATCAGGCGGCAGGGAAATATTATCTTATTTGAAGGAAATTGATCATGGAATGCTATCTGGATAATTCAGCGACTACGAAGGCCGATCCGGATGTGGTTTCGCTTATGCAGAAACTGATGCTTGAAGATTACGGCAATCCGTCCAGTCTTCACAGAAAAGGGTTTGAAGCAGAGAAATACATACGGGAAGCAAAGGCTACGCTGTCAAAGCTGCTCAAATGTAAAGAAAACGAGCTTATCTTCACCTCAGGCGGGACCGAGTCCGACAATATGGCATTAGCAGGAGCATATGCCGCGAACAGGAGACGGGGGGCTCATATCATAACCACCGGGATAGAGCATCCCGCCGTGGCACAGACAGCGGCACATCTTGAGGAGCTCGGAGCCCGTATAGATTACCTGGAGGTGGATGCCAACGGGCATATAGACCTGTCGCAGCTGGAGTCGCTTCTGGATGACGAGACCGTCCTGGTTTCCGTCATGCATGTCAATAATGAAGTCGGTGCTGTGGAGCCTGTACATGAGATAGGGAAGCTCATACATGAGAAACAGCCTGAATGTCTCTTTCATGTGGATGACGTTCAGGGATTCGGAAAACTGAAGCTCATACCGGGGGAGGAGCATATCGATTTGCTTTCGGTCTCCTCACATAAGATACACGGACCCAAGGGAACAGGGCTTCTGTACAAATCCGGGAGGACAAAGCTGGCGCCGCTTATCTACGGCGGAGGGCATCAGGGAGGATACAGATCCGGAACCGAAAATGTACCGGGAACGGCAGGTTTTTCCCTGGCGGCAGATAAGATGTATAAGGATATGGATGATGCCCTGGATAAGATGCAGAGGCTTCATGATCAGTTCATACGGGATATTTCAGGTATAGAAGATATAAAGATAAACGGCGGGGATGTGCCTTACATCATTTCTCTTTCCGTGAAGGATGTGCGGGCAGAGGTGCTGCTGCATGCTCTGGAGGATAAGGGAATATATGTGTCTGCCGGCTCTGCCTGCTCATCAAACAGACCGGCGGTATCTGCCACCCTGAAGGCGATGAAGGTGGAAAAATGGCAGCTTGATTCCACGATCCGGATCTCGCTGTCCCGTTATAATACAGAAGATGAAATGAGCTATACGGCAGATCAGCTTAAAAGTATAATACCGGCCTTAAGAAGGTTCGTCAGAAGATAATGAGCATGTATCATTTTTTTGCAGATCAGACGGATATATCGGACAGAGACATATATATCCGCGGTGATGATTACAATCATATAAAAAATGTCCTGAGGATGCATCCGGGTGAGGTGATATCCGTTTCTGACGGGGTATCGGGAAAGGAATACAGATGTCATATCGAGGATTTTACCGCTGAAGCCGTGCACTGCAGGCTTGATTTTATAAAGGAGGCGGATACGGAGCTTCCTGTAAGGGTCCTGCTGTTTCAGTCACTTCCGAAGTCGGACAAGATGGAATTTGTGATACAAAAGGCCGTTGAATTAGGCGCAGCGGAGATCATTCCCGTGGCGTCCGAAAGATGTGTCGTAAAACTGGATGAAAAAAAGGCAGCTGCAAAGGTTAAAAGATGGAAAGGGATAGCAGAGGCAGCGGCCAAGCAGAGTAACCGGGGAATAGTGCCTGAGGTTACGGAGGTAATGGATTTCGATACAGCCTTAACATATGCCGGAAAATGTGATGTCAGACTGATCCCCTACGAGCTGGCAGAGGATTTTGAAAAGACCCGGCAGATAACTGACGGCATAAAAGAGGGACAGTCTGCAGCAGTCTTTATCGGTCCCGAGGGAGGGTATGCCGAGGAGGAGATAGCAAAGGCACAGGAAAGGGGTGTCATACCGATAACTCTCGGGAGGAGGATATTGAGGACAGAGACGGCGGCCCTTGTTGTATTATCATGGCTCGTCTATAAACTCGAATGATCCCGCTTCAGGGATGATCAGGATTATGAAGGATTTATTAAACAAAAAAACTGTCATGATCATATTTTCGGTCATGATCCTGCTGACAGCAGCTACAGTAGCGGGCGTCATCATCTATGGAAACATGATGTTCCGTATAATCGAATCCCCCGGAAATGAAAGCTTCACCGGGAAGCACTATGCATTCATCTGTGAGAATTCCCAGGACGGTTTTTACAGCTCGATATATGAAGGAGCATATAAGGAGGCGGACAGCAGAGGGGATTATCTGGAGAATATGGGGGAAAATATCGCCTTCCGGCAGGATAAATATGAGCTTATGGAGCTGTCGATAGATGCGGGAGTGGATGGGATAATCGTAGAAGCCGGAGAGAGCGAAGCCATGAATAAGCTCATAGAGCGGGCTGACAGCGAAGGTATCCCGGTGGTAACGGTAGGCAGTGACAACACTTCATCCGCAAGGAAATCCTATGTCGGCTTCGGTTATTATGACCTTGGTACGAATTACGGCAAGGAGCTTCTCAAAACCGCTACGGATGATCCGAAAAGGGTACTTGTGCTGATGAGCCCTGATGCTGATGATTCCAGCCAGAATATAATATTCCAGGGAATAAGGGAGACAATAGAAAGATCCGATATGTCTTCCAGCTTCAATCTTGAGACCATGGCTGTTCCCGATACATCGGCTTTCGGCGCTGAGGAAAGGATAAGCGGCCTTATCATGAGGAATGATGAGCTTCCGGATGTGATAATATGCCTGAATGAGATCTTTACCACCTGCGTAAGCCAGGCCCTGGTAGATTACAACAGGGTAGGACAGACTACGGTATACGGCTTTTACGAAAACAGCACGATACTCTCTGCCATACAGAAGCAGATAATTTTTGCCACATTTACAATGAATACCGGACAGATGGGGACTTTTTGCATAGAAGCCCTTAAGGAATACGAAGAGTACGGAAACGTGAACGAATATCTGCCTGTGGATATCAAGGTTGTGACATCGGATAATATAAGTGATTATATCCGTGAAAAGACGGAGGAGGCTGAAAATGGCCAGCTCTGAGAATCAACGCAAGGAAAAATCCAAGGTCCAGACAAACATGGTCATGCTTACGGTGGTGACGTCAACGATAATCCTGACAGTAAACATCGTTCTTTTTATCTATATAAGCCGGGCTATAGACGTAATAAACAAGGTGTATTCCACAAACGTGGAGATAGGAGAGCTTTCCGAGTCCTTAAATCAGGTTCGCGGGAGCATGACTGAATATCTTAATACCAAATCCACCGACTCAATGGAGCAGTATTTCGATGCTACCCAGCAATACAGGGATTATCTCTCGGACCTGGTGCTTCAGGGACAGGGAAGGGACAATACCGCGATCCTTCAGGATATACAGGGCCTTTCCGACACATATCTGTCTGTTGCCGAGGAGACGATACAGGCAAAGCGCGGCAGGGTCGTCGAGAAATACAATGCAGGATATGAAAGATCGGAGAAGATATACGGATATATAAATGCATATATATACAGTCTGAATAATGAGCAGTTCAGGCAGAATTCAGAGAAATACGCAGCTCTCAGAGCATCTCTGAGGTCTCTGGCCGCCGTCACCATGTCCGTCATTCTGGCGGTCGCTCTGATAAACATACTCCTTACGATAGTAATGACAAAGAATATAATGGACCCGGTGCGGCAGAAAGAGATAATGATGGAGTCCCACCTGAAGGATGCCGAGCTGAAGTATCTGCAGGCTCAGGTAAACCCGCATTTCCTGTACAATACCTTAAACGCGGGGGCACAGCTTGCCATGCTTGAGGACGCGGAAAAAACCTCAGGTTATCTGCAGAATGTGGCTGCCTTTTTCAGATACAAGATAAAGGGAGAGGATAAGGAGACAACCCTTGAACAGGAAATAGCTTTGGTGGATAATTATATCCACATATTAAACGTCCGTTTTTCCGGCGAGATCCATTATGAGAAAGAGCTGGATGAAAGATGTCTGTCTGTTTCGGTTCCGGGAATGATACTTCAGCCGATAGTTGAAAATGCAGTAAATCACGGGATAAGAGATATTGAAAGAGAAAAGAAGATAATACTTAAGGTGGAGAGACTGCCGGAGCTTATAAGAGTAAGGATCGAGGATAACGGAGTGGGCCTGACTGAGGAGCGTTTAAGGGAGATAATGTCCGGGAATGCCGGTGAGAACCCTATGATGAAGGACTCAAACGGAGTGGGAATAGCAAACGTGATATCGAGGCTCAGACTTTTTTATGACCGGGAAGATGTAATGCAGATGTTCAGCGAGGGAAGAGACAGGGGGACCATAGTCGATATACTCATCCCCGTTACGGAATAGGAATAAGGATCAGACAGCAGAGGGAAGGGATAATGTACAGGATAATGCTTGCAGATGACGAAGGTATCGTCACGGATTCGATCAAATTCATTATAGATAAGGAATTCAAGGGACTCTGTGAAATAGAGACGGCAAAGACGGGAAGAGCCGTGATAGAGCTTGCCGAGAATTTCAGACCGGATATCGCTTTCATGGATATACAGATGCCGGGAATAAACGGCATAGAGGCTATGAAGGAGATACGCAGGACAAACTCTTCCACGGTTTTCATCATCCTGAGTGCCTATGACAAATTTGATTATGCCAAGGAAGCGATAAATCTGGGAGTTCTCGATTACCTGAACAAGCCCTTCAGCAAGGGAATGATAGTGGATGTGCTGGGAAGAGCGATAAAGCAGATAGATACGGCCAGGGAGCGCCGTAGACAGGAGCTTTCGATACGTGAAAAGATAGAAACAGTCACTCCTGTAATAGAAAACGGCTTTGTTTATTCGATCCTTTTTCAGGAGAGCCGGCAGGCTATGGAAAATTACAAGGAGCTTTTGGGTGTAGAGGAAAATTACGGGTTTATGATGGTGGTGGCTGTTGTCGATGCTGATTCGGATTCTGAGAATCCGGTCGGCTCCGGGATAAGGGTCCAGTCAGAGTATACGAGGATCAGGGATATGATAAGGGTCAGGCTCGGCTGCGTGACGGGGCCGCTGCTCTCGAATAAGATAATCTGCTATTTTCCCCGGACAGATGCCCACATAGAATACGAAGACAGGGTAAGGATGATAGAAAGATGTGAGGAATTCTTAAAGGAACTCCTCCAGAAGACCGGGATCTCCGCACGTATAGGCCTGGGATCGATCCAGCCCATAGAGGCTGCATCGGTGTCCTATAAGGCAGCATTGGAGGCGCTTCAGCTTTCCCGGACCAGAGTGGCTCATGCCGAAGATCTGCCTATAGGCTGCGCATATGAAAAGGATTATCCCGCAGATCTGGAAAAGAAGCTTTTCGCCGCAGTAGGCGCCGGGAATGTGGGAATGACCAGAGAATATGCCATCAGTTTTTTTTCATGGATGAAGGAGGCCTATCCCGATGCTCTCGTAGATGCAAGGCTGAAATGTCTGGAGTTTGTATTATGGGCAGAGCGTTTATGCTACGAATCCGGGGGTATGACGTACAGATTTCTCCGCAGGTCGGATTATCTGCCTTCAATAATGGGATGCGAAAGCTTTGATGAGCTGGAAAACTGGTTCACCGTAAAGATATGTGAAGCAGCCCGGAATGTAACAGTAAAAAAAGAAGAGAAGCTGGGGAATCTGATCGAAGAGGCGAAGGACTATATAGCAGATAATTATTCCAGGGATATCTCCCTTGACGAGATATCCGGAAAGGTGGATGTGAGTCCGTATTATTTCACCAGGCTCTTTAAGGAAGAAACAGGGGAAACCTTCCTTGAATATCTGACGAGCTTCAGGATCGATAAGGCAAAGGAGCTGATGAAGGATCCGGATATTTCGGTAAAGGATATATGCTCACAGGTCGGATATGCCGATCCGAATTATTTCTCAAGGATATTCAAGAAGACTGTCGGCAAGACGCCTACGGAGTACAGGGCGGGCACAGAGGCTTAAGGGTGATTGGAGACAGAAATGAAGGGTGATCTCAGAAAAGCGGTTTGTTTATTATTGTTTATAATGTCGGCCTGGCTTATAAACGGCTGCGGCAGCCGTTCCGAGGATAAGGAGGAGTCGCTTGTCCGGGAGGATTCGGATCAGGAGATACAGATCGGGGTCGCTTTTGACAGCTTTCTTATCGAACGCTGGGAGCGCGACAGGGATATATTCGTATCAAGGGCCAGGGATCTTGGAGCCGTCGTAAATGTACAGAATGCCAATGGAGATGTCGATAAACAGAAGGAACAGATCGAATATCTCATCGACAGGAAAATGGACGTGATCGTCGTCATTGCCGTAGACAGCTTTTCGATGAAAAAGGAGATCCAGGAGGCAAAGGATGCAGGGATAAAGATCATCGCCTATGACCGGCTGATAAATGATGTACCGCTGGATCTTTACATATCCTTTGATAATGAGATGGTAGGACGGTATATGGCAGATGCGATCATAGAAAAGCTTCCCTCCGGGGGACGGGTCATGAAGATCAACGGACCTACGAAGGATAATAACGTACTGCTTGTGAACAGAGGCTTTGACAATGAGCTGCATGGTCACGGGATCAACGTGTTTGACACGTATTACGCTACGGAATGGAAGGGAGAGGAAGCCTTTAACTATCTCTCCGAGAATCCCGAAAAGGCAGACAGGGCTGATGCGGTGATGTGCGGCAATGACTCCCTTGCCGGACAGGCCGTGAGGTATTATTCCGAGAAGCAGAGGGCCGGAAGCATACCTATAGTAGGACAGGATGCAGATCTGGATGCCTGCCAGAGGATAGTGGAGGGCACACAGACGATGACTGCATATAAAAGCATAGAGCAGCTTGCCAAAAAAGCGGCGGAAGCGGCGGTTTCGCTGGCAAAGGGAAACAGTGTGGCAGGGGTCACGCAGATGGAGAACGGAAGCTACGAGATCCCCTATCTCAGCATACCTCCGATAATGGTGACTAAGGATAATATAGACAGTGTGATCATAGACAGCGGATTTCATCTGCGTGAAGATGTCTATCTTAAGGAAAGATAAAGGGCGGACTTATTCTTTATAGCATTTTTTTGACGGTTCAGGACAAATTTGTGCTATCAGCTGCGGAAGTCTCCGGTTCAATACGCAATTATTTCCTGTTTTGTTTCAGATAGCGGTGTGCTAGTATCATAGCGTACAGAAACTCTGTGCCCTGAAAAAAGACAGGGTCCGGAAAAATTCTAATCATATTTTACAGGGAGGAAACAAACATGAAGAAAAAGTTACTCAGTGCCATTCTTTCTATGACAATGGTAGCTGCATTGCTTGCAGGCTGTGGCAGCACCGCCGCTGATACTGCAGCACCCGCAGCAGATGCACCTGCAGCAGAAGAGGCAGCTCCTGCAGCAGAGGAAGCACCCGCAGCAGACGCAGCTGAAGACACAGCTGCAGCAGCAGACTCAGGTGAGCAGAGCGCAGCTCCTGCAGAAGGCCTTAAGGTTGGCGTTTCAATGCCTACCAAGGATCTTCAGAGATGGAATCAGGACGGCGCAAACATGGAGAGCCAGCTTAAGGATGCAGGTTACGAGGTTGACCTTCAGTATGCAAACAATGACGTTCAGACACAGCTTTCACAGGTTGAGAACATGATCTCAAGCGGATGCAACGTTCTCGTTATAGCAGCTATAGAGGGTTCATCACTTGGTGAGGCTCTTGACATGGCTAAGGAAGCAGCTATCCCGGTTATCGCTTATGACCGTCTTCTCATGGATTCAGATGCAGTTTCATACTATGCTACATTTGATAACTACATGGTTGGTACGGTTCAGGGTACATATGTAAAGGATACTCTTGATCTTGACAACGCAAAGGGACCTTTCAACATCGAGTTCACAGCAGGAGATCCCGGTGACAACAATGCAGGTTATTTCTTCAACGGCGCTTATGATGTTCTTAAGCCTTACATTGATGAGGGCAAGCTTGTGATCCAGTCCGGAAAGTCAACCTTCAACGATGTTGCTACTCCTGAGTGGAAGACAGAGACAGCTCAGTCTGAGGCTGAGAACAGGATCTCTTCATTCTACACAGACAAGGACATCGATGTATGGCTTTGCTCAAACGACTCTACAGCACTCGGTGTTGAGAACGCACTTGCAGCAAACTACAAGGGCAAGTATCCCATCGTAACAGGTCAGGACTGCGATATTGAGAATACCAAGAACATGATCGCAGGCAAGCAGTCAATGTCAGTATTCAAGGATACCCGTACACTTGCAAGCCAGGTTGTTAAGATGGTTGGACAGATCCTTAAGGATGAGACAGTTGATGTAAACGATACAGAGACCTACAACAACAACGTTATAACTGTTCCTTCATACCTTTGCGAGCCTGTATTTGCAGATGCAAACAACTACAAGGAGATCCTTATAGATTCAGGCTACTACACAGAGGATCAGCTTAAGTAATTGAGAACACTCTCAAATTTTAACCAAACTGAAATTTGGGGCGGGCAATGCCCGCCCCAATTTTACTTATGAAATAAGAGGATTTGTACAGAAGGTATTGAGAGGAGGGAAAAGTTTTGGCAAAAGAATTGCTGAGAATGGATCATATAACCAAGGTCTTCCCCGGTGTAAAGGCATTGGATAATGTCAACCTTTCAGTTGAAGAAGGCGAGATCCATGCTCTGGTTGGCGAAAACGGGGCGGGGAAATCCACACTCATGAATGTTTTGAGCGGTATATATCCGTTCGGAACATATGAGGGAGATATCATTTACAATGGTGAGGTCTGCAAATTTCAGAAGATAAAGGATTCTGAAGAGAAGGGTATAGTTATCATCCATCAGGAGCTGGCCCTTGTACCGCAGATGTCTATAGGCGAGAATATGTTCCTCGGAAACGAACGGGGAAAGAAAAATGCTATTAACTGGAATGAGACATATGGCGAGGCTGACAAATACTTAAAGATGGTCGGTCTTTCCGAGTCTTCAAGAGTATTGATAAAGGATATAGGAACAGGTAAGCAGCAGCTTGTCGAGATAGCAAAGGCACTGGCAAAGCATGCAAAGCTCCTTATCCTTGATGAGCCCACATCATCTCTTAATGAGACTGATTCAAGAGCACTTCTTGATCTTATGCTTGAATTCAAGAAGCAGGGCATGACAATGATAATCATCAGTCATAAGCTCAACGAGGTCGTATATGTTGCGGATAAGATCACTGTTGTCCGTGACGGTTCGACAGTAGAGACCATGGACTGCCACAGCATGGAGATAAACGAGGATCGTATAATCCGCGGAATGGTCGGCCGTGAGTTGACAAACCGCTTCCCTAAGAGAGAGGGAGTTGAGCTTGGCGATATAAATATGGAGGTGGATAACTGGACAGTTTACCATCCCCTGTATACAGAGCGTAAGGTGGTCGATGACGTTACCCTCAAGGTCAGGGCAGGCGAGGTGGTCGGTATCTATGGACTTATGGGTGCCGGTCGTACAGAGCTTGCAATGAGCATATTCGGAAAGTCATACGGATCGAGCATCACCGGAACACTCAAGATACACGGCAAGGAAGTTGACCTGAAAAATTCAAGAGCTGCCATAGACGCAAAGCTTGCCTATGTTACAGAGGACAGAAAGGGCAACGGTCTTGTGCTTACCAATCCCATAAGGGTAAATACCTCCCTTGCAAATATGGCAGGTGTCAGCGACAAGGGTGTCATAGATCAGGATAAAGAATATCAGATCGCGGATGATTACAAGAAGAAGCTCAGGACCAAGACCCCTTCGGTAGAGCAGAATGTAGGTAATCTGTCCGGTGGTAACCAGCAGAAGGTGCTGCTTGCAAAGTGGATGTTCACCGATCCCGATATCCTTATTCTGGATGAGCCTACAAGAGGTATAGATGTCGGAGCCAAATACGAGATCTACTGCATCATAAACGATCTTGTAAAAGCAGGAAAGTCTGTCATTATGATTTCTTCAGAGCTTCCTGAGGTTATCGGTATGAGCGACAGGATATATATCATGAATGAGGGAAGATTCGTAGGAGAGCTCAATGCCGATGAGGCTTCCCAGGAGCGGATAATGGCGAATATAGTACAGTCGGGAAGGGGTGAATGACATGAGTATAAATATTAAAGATGTACTTAAGAAATATACGATGGTATTTGCCCTTATAGCGGTGATCATCTTCTTTCAGCTGATGACAGGCGGAAAGATGCTTCTGCCGCAGAATGTAAATAACCTTATTTCACAGAATGCATATGTGTTTGTACTTGCAGCAGGTATGCTGCTCTGTATCCTTACCGGTGGAAATATCGATCTGGCTTGCGGATCGGTGGTCTGCTTCTTGGGTGGTATCGGAGCAGTTGTAATGTCGAAGGACATAAACTGGGTCGTTGCGGTCATCATAATGCTCATCGGCGGCATACTGGTCGGCGCATGGCAGGGCTACTGGATAGCTTATGTGAAGGTGCCGCCCTTCATTGCAACTCTCGCAGGCATGTATGCCTTCAGAGGTTTGTCCAACTTTGTTCTTAACGGATATTCGGTAGGTATAGATGATGCCGTATTCCTGAATGTGTTCGGCGGCGGAGCAGACTGTTATGTACCGGATATTTTCGGCGGACAGGGTCTTAATCTGACCTGCCTGCTTGCCGGTATCATCCTGGTCGTGATCTATGTACTTGTGGTGATAAAGAACAGGATGTCTGCTATCAAGGCAGGATATGATGTCGGTCCCTTCTATTCAGAGATCATCAAGATGGTGATAATAAGTGTGGCGGTCATATGGTTTTTCCTGAAGCTCTCCAGCTATAAGGGTATCCCGACATCACTTATATGGATAGGAGTTGTTCTCCTTGCATATGCCTACATCACCGCAAATACTACCATGGGACGTTATCTCTATGCAGTAGGCGGAAATGAAAAGGCAACTAATCTTTCAGGTATTGACTCCAGGAAGGTATACTTCTTCGCATATGTAAACATGGGTCTCATGTCAGGTCTTGCCGGCATACTTACCGTAGCCAGAGCTACACATGCAGAGCCTACATTCGGACAGGGCTACGAGATGGACGCCATCGCTGCCTGCTTCATAGGAGGAGCTTCGGCATACGGCGGTGAAGGTAATGTATTCGGTATAGTCATCGGTGCGCTTCTCATGGGTGTCATCAACATGGGAATGAGTATCATCGGCGTGGAAGCCAACTATCAGAAGGTGGTCAAGGGTATCGTCGTTCTGGTAGCGATCATATTTGACGTAGTGTCAAGTAAGAAGAAAAAGTAAGGGAGGAGGAAGTCATGACGAACAATAATGTATCAAGTGTCTTAAAGAAAAATGCAATGCTGATTGTCCTTGTCCTGGTTTACATCTTTTTCACAGTTACGACAAGCGGACAGATGTTCCAGCCAATGAACTTTAATGCATTGATCACTCAGAATGCATATGTCTTTGTGCTGGCAACAGGTATGTTGATGTGTATGCTGACAGGAGGTAATATAGACCTTTCCTGTGGATCGTTTGTCTGTTTCCTGGGATCAGTCGGCGGCATATTGATGGTAGTGAAGCAGATGAATCCCGGTGTTTCAATATTATTGATGCTTCTTGTGGGTCTGGTCTATGGCTCGATCCTGGGTTATCTTATAGCCTATGTTGACATACCGCCGTGGATAGCTACACTGGCAGGATATCTTGCTTTCAGAGGCTGGGGCACAGCTCTTCTCAGCGCCAACAGTACTACAGGAAGTATTTCACTTGCTGCACAGAAGGGCTTCCTTGCTATCTTTTCAGGCAAGGTATTCTCTACACCGGTAGGCAAGACAAACATGGTCTGCATCATCGCAGGTGTTGTAGCCTGTGTGGTAGTCATTGCAACATCCGTCCTCAGCAGATCCGCGAAGCTTAAAAAGGGCTATGAAGCAGAGTCTATGCTGGCAGTTATCGTAAAATGCGTACTGTCCTCAGCGGTAATAATGCTTTTTGCATTCAAGCTCTCACTGGCAGGCGGTATCCCTACAGTCCTTGTATGGGTGGTGGTGATAGTTCTTATATATAACTTCATTACGTCCCGTACCGTCCTCGGAAGATATTTCTATACCATCGGAGGAAATGCGGAGGCTACCAGGCTTTCCGGTGTGGATACAAGGAAGATCATGTTTCTGGCATATCTGAATATGGCAATGCTTACTGCAATAACCACCTTCATAGTCACGGCAAGGTTCCAGGCAGCAAATTCACAGGCAGGAACCTACTATGAGATGGATGCCATAGCAGCGTGCGTTGTCGGCGGAGTCTCAGCATACGGCGGAGCAGGCAACATCTTCGGAATGGTAGTCGGAGCTACACTGATAGGTGTCATCAACCTCGGAATGTCACTGATGAGCGTCGATGCAAACTGGCAGAAGGTCGTTAAGGGTATAGTTCTTCTGGCCGCTGTAGTATTTGATATTCTTGCTGATAAGAAGAACAGCACAAAATAATACAGATCTTTAAAAATGCACCGGAAACCGGACAGAAAAAGATCCTGGGAACCGCACGAGCGATCGTGCGGTTCTTTTTTTTACAAAACAGGCTGTATTTGTTATAATTTCTAGGATTTGATTATGAAGGATCCGGCAATAGTCATAATAGCATATAACAGAGCAGATTCTCTTAAGCGGCTGCTGTCTTCCATAGCAAGAGCTGATTATTCAGATACCTCAGATATAACCCTGATCATAAGTATAGATAAAGGAAACAACGAGGACGTGATAAGGGCGGCTGAGGATTTTTCATGGCTTCACGGAAAAAAAACGGTGATAAAAAGAGAAAAGAACATGGGTCTGAAAGCCCACGTTCTGGCCTGTTCTCAGCTTGCCGTTGAATACGGAAGCCTGATCGTGCTGGAGGATGATCTTTATGTTTCCAGGGATTATTACGACTATACAAAAGAAGCGCTGGAATTCGTAAAGGACGACGGGCGCATAGCTGGTGTTTCATTATATGATCATCTTTTTAATGTTCATGTAAGAGAGCCTTTCGAAGCCGTAAATGACGGTTACGACAACTGGTATTTTCAATTTGCATCCTCCTGGGGGCAGGCTTACACAGCCGCGCAGTGGCAGGGCTTCAGTGACTGGATGAAGGAAAATGATAATACTCCTTTTCCTGATACGGTGCCGGAGAATGTCCGGACATGGGATGATCGTTCGTGGCTGAAATACTGCATAAGATACGCAGTTGAGACTGATAAATACTTTTTATATCCCAGAGTAAGCCACAGTACCAATTTCTCTGAGGACGGAGGAACACATAAATCAGGTCAGGCTGCAGATTTTCAGGTGCCTCTGAGTCATAGGAGGAAGGGAGGGTATGTTTTTTCCTCTCCGGATGACACGATCAGCATATACGACGCTTTTTTCGAAAACATATATCTTAAGAAGCTTCTGGGAACGGACAGGGACGTGGTGATAGATCTGTACGGCAGCAAGCAGGTACCGGATCATGGCCTTTTGCTATCCTCCAGGGCTCTGCCTTACAAAATACTGTCCGGCTACGGAAGATCTCTCCGTCCCATCGACGCAAATATCATAAATGAACTGCCGGGATCGGTTTTCAGATTATATGATCTGAGCTGCCCTGCACAGATCGTGAAGGCAGATGATGTCGACAGGCTCTTTTACAACTATCGTGCATTTAAGACAAAATACGGTCTGCAGATACTTATGAGAAGGTTATTCGGGAAATAGACATGTGCGGGATATTTGGTGTTATAAACAAAAGGATCAGTAAAGAAGAGGCCGGCAGGTGTCTTGATACCATGTTTCACAGGGGGCCGGATGCTGGAAGGATCCATCAGGAGGATGTCATCACTCTGGGGCACCGGCGACTGGCGATCCTGGATCTTTCAGAGGCAGGGATACAGCCGATGACTGATCCTCAGGGAAGATATTCCATTGTTTTCAACGGGGAGATCTATAATTTCTTAGAGATCAGGGATGAATTGAAAGGGAAGGGATATTCCTTCAGGACCGAAACCGATACTGAGGTGCTTTTGTGCGCATATATCGAATGGGGTAAGGAGTGTCTTAACCGCCTTAACGGCATGTGGTCCTTTGCGGTCTGGGATAAGGAGGCGGGAGAACTTTTTCTGTCAAGGGACAGATTCGGGGTAAAGCCTCTGTACTATACATGGCTGGATGATGCACATACCGGACTTGCTTTTGCCTCGGAAATGAAGGCTCTCGCTCCGCTTTTGGAGAAGATAGAGCCAAACAGGCATCTGGTCTGCGACCCCGCCCTGATAACCGAATATGAGAGTACGGATGAGTGTATCATAAAGGGGATCTCACGTTTTCCTGCGGCAAGCTTTGGAGTATTCAGACCGGAAAAAACAGACGGTCTCATTATAAACAGATTCTATTCGACACTTGATAATCTCAGAGCGGTCCCCGAAAGGTATGAAGAGCAGGTTGAGGAATTCAGGGAAATGTTTCTGAATGCCTGCGAGATCAGGATGCGTTCGGATGTGACACTGGGAACGGCGCTTTCAGGCGGACTGGATTCGTCGGCCACAATGTGCGCCATGGCATATCTGGCATCAAACAGAAATGCCGAAAGATCCGGACGGGACTGGCAGCATGCGTATGTAGCGGCTTTTCCAGGCACGGTCATGGACGAACGCAGATATGCAAAGGCAGTAACGGATTATTTGGGTATCAGGTCGACTGAGGTAGTGGTGGATCCGTCAAAAGCCATAGACAGGCTGGACGAGATGCTGTATCTGTTTGAGGATATTTATCTTACAAGCCCCATACCCATGATGGAGCTGTATGCTGCATTAAGAGCGGACGGGACCATAGTAACGCTTGACGGTCACGGGGCGGACGAGCTGTTCGGGGGCTATACCTTTGATTTCATAAATGCTCTGGATGACGCAGGAAGAAATAAAAAAGACCGAAAAATGATACTTGATGCGTATATTGAGAGCTTCCCGGATGACGGCTCAAATGCTTCCCTGAGAAACAGAAGCTACGGAGCTGTCGAGTGGACATACAGGAAACGCAAATTCAAAAAGAAGCTGAGACAGATCCTGGGACGGGAGAATATCCCGTCTGAGGATGATCCGAGGCTGGACCGGCTGAATAATATCCTTTACAGGTCGGTTCATACAAATATCCTGCCGACACTGCTCCGGAATTATGACAGATATTCAATGGCCAACAGCATAGAGATAAGAATGCCCTTTATGGATCATCGTATTGTGGAATATGCATTCTCGATCGGCTGGCGCTCCAAGCTTCATGGCGGATATTCAAAATCCATAATAAGGGATGCATTAGAGTCGATAATGCCCGGAGAGGTAGTCCGCAGAAGAACAAAGATAGGATTCAATACACCTGTCGTGGAGTGGATGAAGGGACCTCTCAGAGAGTATTTCATTGATACGGTTAATGATCAGGCGTTCCGGAACTGCGATCTGATCGATCCTGCGTCGGTAAAAAACAAGGTATTAAGGGTAATATCGGATCCGGATGCAACTCTGTGGATGGGAGAACAGGCCTGGAGCGCATTGTACCCATATCTGTGGGAGAGGGCATTTCTTGACAGGATAAGAAAAAACAGATAATTTGCTTAATTTCAGCGTATGGAGTACAATTTTATGGAGTATGGGCGCTGAACAGATCGGATATTTCAGCCTGATAACGCTCCGGGGATCCTGCCTGGGGATATCAGCATACGGACGGAGTAAGGTAAATAAACTGCATTTTATAGAGGAGAATGGATTATGATGGACATAGGGAGCACACAGTTCTTTAAGGTTGAGACAGAGCCGGAGACAGGTGTCAGAGTAGTATTACAGGCAGTATATGAAGCCCTGACTGAAAAAGGGTACAATCCGGTAAACCAGATCGTCGGCTATATCATGTCCGGGGATCCCACATATATAACCAGTCATAATAATGCGAGAAGCCTTATCATGAAGGTCGAGAGAGACGAGCTTGTGGAAGAGCTTCTTACTGATTATATAAAGGATAAAAACTGGAATGCTCACAAAGAGGTCTGATGCCTGACAGGATATTGGGGCTTGATTATGGCTCGAAGACAGTAGGTGTTGCCATTACGGACGGTCTTGGACTTACAGCGGTAAGTCTTGAAACGATAACCCGGAGCAAGGAGAATCATCTGAGGCCGACTTACCGGAGGATCGCGGAGATAGCTGTCGAATATAATGTAAAGCTTATCGTCGTGGGTCTTCCGCTTAACATGGATGACAGTGAGGGCGAGAGAGCAGCGCTTGCCAGAGCCTTTGCCGGGGAGCTTACCAGACGTACGGGAGTGAGGACTGTCATGCAGGATGAACGTCTTACAACGGTGGAAGCCTCAGAGCTTATCTCGATCACGGGAAATCATAAAAAAGATCCCAAGGCCCATATTGATGCAATGGCAGCGGCAATAATCCTTACAGACTATTTGAATCAGAACGGACAAAATGAGCACTATTGAATTTACGGACAGCGAAAACAACAAGTTCGAGTATGAAGTCATTGAGACAACCGTACTTGGCGGAAATACTTATCTTCTGGTAGCAGATGATGAAGATAATGCGTTTATATTAAAAGAGCAGTTTTCCCCGGATGATGAGGAGACGGCTGAGTATACCGGGGAGCTTACAGACAGCGAATATGATGCTGTAGCTGCGGTATTCTCACAGCTTCTGGAGGACGGGGACATTGCTCTCGAATTAGATTAGAAGGAGCAGTAGTTTGAAAAAATCGAATAATGATCTACCTCATTCAAAGCTGAGGATCATTCCGCTGGGAGGCCTGGAGCAGATCGGCCTGAATATCACAGCCTTTGAATATGAGGATTCTATCATCGTCGTGGACTGCGGGCTGGCATTTCCCGAGGATGACATGTTAGGAGTAGACCTGTGCATCCCTGATGTATCCTACCTGGAGGAGAATATAAACAGGGTCAGGGGTTTCGTGATCACCCATGGGCATGAGGATCATATAGGAGCGCTTCCGTATGTTCTTCAGAAGGTTTCCGCACCGATATATGCCACGAAGCTGACGGTCGCACTTATAGACAAAAAACTCGAAGAGCATGGCATGCTGAAAACAGTTAAAAGAAAAGTCATTGCTCACGGACAGTCGATCAACCTGGGACAGTTCAGGATAGAGTTCATAAAGACAAACCACTCGATAGCGGATGCGGCGGCTCTGGCGATCTACAGCCCCGCGGGGATAGTTGTACATACCGGAGATTTCAAGGTTGATTATACCCCGGTTTATGGTGATGCCATAGATCTGCAAAGATTTGGTGAGATAGGAAAGAAGGGCGTGCTGGCGCTCATGTGTGATTCTACGAATGCAGAGAGAGAGGGATTCACCAAGTCTGAAAAGACTATAGGGCGGATCTTTGATGAGATATTCGGAGAGCATCAGGAAAACCGGCTGATAATCGCTACCTTCGCATCGAATGTGGACCGTGTGCAGCAGATAATAAATACGGCATATAAGTACGGGAGAAAGGTTGCCGTGGAAGGCAGATCCATGACGAATGTCATAGAAGTAGCCACGGAGCTTGGATATATAAATATACCGGAAAACACACTGATAGATCTGAATGATCTGAAAAACTATGCCGATGAGAAGACTGTCATCATCACGACAGGCTCGCAGGGGGAGTCCATGGCAGCACTCTCGAGAATGGCGCAGAATATTCACAAAAAGGTTACGATACGCCCCACCGATACAATAGTTTTTTCGTCGACTCCTATTCCGGGAAATGAAAAAGCCGTGGATAAGGTGATAAATGAACTGGAGTCAAACGGCGCAGAGGTTATCTTCCAGGACGTACATGTTTCCGGACATGCATGTAAGGAGGAGATCAAGCTTATCTATTCTCTGGTGAAGCCGAAGTATGCCCTTCCTGTTCATGGTGAGATCCGGCACAGACATGCCCAGGGGCGGATAGCTAAAGAGCTGGGGTATGATACGGATCATATCCTTATGATAAATTCCGGTGATGTGCTGGAGATCGCAGATGATGGATCGAAGCCTTCAATCGCCGGACATATTCATACCGATTCGGTATATGTGGACGGACTTGGAGTAGGTGATGTGGGATCGGTAGTGCTGAGAGACAGGCAAAGACTGTCAGAGGACGGCGTGGTGGTCATAGCCCTCTCAATGGAAAGAGGCACGAATCAGGTACTTTCCGGGCCTGAGATCATCTCAAGAGGGTTCGTATATGTGAAAGAGGCTGATGAGCTTCTGGAGGATGCCACAAGCGTTCTGGAAATGACAATAGAGGAGCTCCAGGACCGTAATGTGAATGACTGGGGCAAGATCCGGCAGGCTCTCAGAGAGAATCTCTCAAGTTATATATGGCAAAGAACCAAAAGACGGCCCATGATATTACCTGTGATAATGGAGGTTTAGTCTTGTATAACGAGGCACAGTTAAATCAACACTTAGACGAATTTGCGGAAATGCTCAAGGATACCCAGGAGTATAAGGACTATATACATATGGTCGAGGTACTGCAAAGGAATACTGATCTTTACGACCAGGTCATGCTGTTCAGAAAGGCGAATTATTTCCTGCAGCATGCTCCCGAGCATGAAGATATATATGACAGGGTAGAGGATCTGAGAAAAAGCAATGCGGAGCTTCTGGATACGCCGGAGGTTTATGATTTCCTCATGACGGAATGGACGTTTTTCCATATGATGCAGTCAATGTTTGACAGACTTATGAACGAGATAGATTTTTAGGACAATGAAGATAAGTTCACTGATATCAGGTATATTAAATTTCATAGTAAGGGCGGCGATAGTCATCTTTGTCATATATGCGATAAAGAATCTGTGCTTCCTGTGTTACGATTACGGATACAGGATCTATTCCGAGCCCCCGATGGCTTCGGGAGACGGGGTTGATATAGTCGTAAACATACCTATGGGAAGCTCAGTATCGGATACGGCGGAGATCCTGAAAAAAAACGGACTGATAAGGGATGAGAGATTATTCAGCCTGCAGGAGAGATTTTCCGATTATCACGGGAAGCTTGAATCGGGGATGTATACGCTCAATACTTCCATGACAGCCGAAGAAATGCTAGCTGCCATGTCGCCTTCGATCTCTGAAGAAGCAACAGAAGACGGATCATAGCATATGGACAGTGAGCGTATTTCTGATTTCATAAGGCAATATGGATCAGAAAGGGAGGATATACTTCAGCGGCTCAGAAAAAAGGCAGAGGCTGAAGGAGTTCCCATCATCAGGGAAGAGACCGAGGCTTTTATCAGAACCATAACGCTTCTGATGAAGCCCCGTGATATATTGGAGCTGGGAACAGCTGTCGGTTATTCCTCCATAATGCTGGCACTGACAGATGAAAGCCATGAATCCCGTATAGATACGGTGGAGGACTGGGAGCCGAGGATCCCTCTGGCCGAAGCGAATATCAGAGAGGCAGGGCTTGCGGAGAGAATAAATCTCATTCACGGCGATGCGCTTGAAGTAATGCGGGATATGAAAAAAACATATGACCTTGTATTTATAGATGCAGCCAAGGGACAATACCCGGATTACTTAAAGGAGGCAATGAGACTGACCCGTACCGGTTCTGTGATAATAGCAGACAATATCCTGCAGGACGGAGAGATAATGGAATCAAAGTTCATTGTTGAACGGCGGGACAGAACGATACACAAACGTATCAGAGAATTTCTTGAAATGGTTTCGAAGGATGAAAGACTTGAAACATCCATACTGCCTGTAGGCGACGGGATTACCTTTTCGGTGAGATGCAGATGAAAAAGCCAGAGCTTTTATGTCCGGCAAAGGGGATTGATGAACTGAAAACGGCTGTAGTATACGGTGCAGATGCGGTATATATAGGCGGTGAGACATTTTCCCTGAGGGCCAAAGCAAAAAATTTCACGAAGGACGAGATAGCAGAGGGCATAGGCTTTGCTCATGAAAGAGGAGTAAAGGTTCATGTGACTGCCAATATCCTTGCCCATGACAGGGATATAGAGGATGCCTGCCGTTATTTCGAAGAAATGCGGGAATTAAAGCCGGACGCTTTTATTATTGCGGATCCGGGAATGTTTATGATCGCCAAAGAGGTGTGTCCCGAGATAGACAGGCATATATCGACCCAGGCGAACAATACAAACTACATGACCTACCGTTTCTGGGCGGATATGGGCGCAAAACGGGTTGTAGCTGCAAGAGAGCTTTCCATGGCGGAGCTCAGGGATATAAGGGAAAGGATCCCTGCGTCGCTTGAGATGGAATGCTTTATACATGGCGCCATGTGCATTTCATATTCCGGAAGATGCCTGCTGTCCAATTATCTGACGGGAAGGGATGCAAACAGAGGGGAGTGTACCCATCCCTGCAGGTGGAGATACAGGCTTTTTGCTGAGGACAGACCGGGTGAAGACGGCACTGACGGATCTGAAGAGATCTCCGGATTCGCGCTGGAGGAGGAAACAAGATCCGGGGAGTATTTCCCGGTATTCGAAAACGAACGGGGTACTTATATAATGAACAGCAGGGATCTGTGCATGATAGAGCACATACCCGAGCTGATAGATGCAGGGATAGATTCCTTCAAGATCGAAGGCAGGATGAAGACTGCTCTTTATGTGGCCTGTGTGACCCGTACCTACCGTACAGCTATCGATGATTATTTGGAATCCCCGGATAAATACATGGCCAGGCTCGAGTGGTACAAGGAGGAGATAGGTAAATGCACCACGAGGAATTTCACTACGGGCTTTTATTTCGGAAAGCCTGACAGCGACGGCCAGATATATGACAATAATACATATGTGACAGACTATACCTACCTGGGACATGCTGAAGAGATAGGCGAAGACGGTTCCTTCATACTTTATCAGAAGAATAAGTTTTCCGTGGGTGACGAGATAGAGATAATGAGACGCAGTGGGGAAAATACTGTCTGTACTGTGTTATCTATAGTAAATGAAGACGGGGAATCCCAGGAGAGCGCACCTCATCCGGGACAAAGGATAAAGGTTATGCTCAGTTCATTCCCCGAGGAATATGATATTCTAAGACGAAAGGCAGGCTGATGAGCTTATTAAGCGTGATAGTGCCCTGCTTCAATGAGCAGGAGTCGATACCTTTTTTTTATCAGGCGATCACAGAAACCGCATCCGGGATGCAGAAGACATGGGAGGATCTTGAGTTTGAGTTCCTCTTTATAGATGACGGCAGCAAAGACAATACGCTGGCTATTGTGGAGTCACTCAGGGAGAAGGATACAAGGGTGAGATTTGTGTCCTTCAGCCGTAATTTCGGCAAGGAAGCGGCTTTGTATGCCGGACTGTCGAATGCAAAGGGTGATCATGCAGTGACAATGGATGTTGATATGCAGGATCCGCCGGCTCTGCTTCCGGAATTATACAAGGCGGTGACCGAGGAAGGATATGATTCGGCCGCGACAAGACGGGTTACAAGGAAGGGTGAGCCGGTCATAAGGTCCTTTTTTGCCAGACGCTTTTACCGACTGATCAACCGGATGAGCTCTGCGGATATTGTGGACGGCGCCAGGGATTACCGAATCATGACCCGTCGTATGGTGGATGCCATAGTAAGCATGAAGGAATATAACCGCTTTACAAAGGGAATATATGGCTGGATAGGCTTTAATACAAAATGGATAGAGTTTGAAAATGTAGAGAGGGTGGCAGGCGAGACCAAATGGTCCTTCTGGAAGCTTTTTGGGTATGCGCTTGAAGGTATCATAGGCTTTTCCACTATCCCTCTTTCTATAGCCACATGGTTTGGGATACTGATGTCTCTGGTTGCTTTTCTGGGGATACTCTTCATAATCGTGAAAAAGCTTATAATAGGGGATCCGACAAGCGGATGGTCTTCCATGGTCTGTATCATGCTTTTAGTAGCGGGGATACAGCTGTTCTGTCTGGGGATAATCGGACAGTATCTGGCCAAAACCTATCTTGAAACAAAGCAGAGACCGATCTACATAGCGAGGAAGACCTCGGAGGATCAGTAAGGCCGTACAAAAGAGAGGACTGTTATATGAAGCTTATTATACAGATACCATGCTACAATGAAGCGAAGACCCTGACCATAGCACTGGATGCGCTGCCGAAGCATATAGACGGGATAGATGAGATCGAGTATCTCATAATAAATGACGGCAGCAGCGATGATACGGTAAAGGTGGCCAGGGACTGGGGTGTGAACTACGTAGTCAGTTTCCCCAGGAATAAAGGACTGGCCAGGGGTTTTATGGCCGGTATCGACGCATGTATAAGAAACGGCGCGGATATCATAGTGAATACTGATGCAGATAATCAGTACTGCGGCGAGGACATTGAGAAGCTCGTAAGACCTATACTTGACGGTGAGGCTGAGATCGTCATAGGAGAAAGGCCGATAGATGAGATAAAGGACTTTTCACCCTTAAAAAAGAAGCTGCAGCATCTGGGAAGCTATGTGGTAAGACTTGCATCCGCTACGGACATACCTGACGCTCCGTCGGGATTCCGTGCATTTTCAAAGGATGCGGCAATGCACCTGAATGTGATAAACCAGTATACCTATACTCTCGAGACGATAGTGCAGGCTGGAAGAAACCGCATGGCGATCACTTCAGTGCCTGTAAGGACGAACCCGGAGCTGAGAAAATCAAGGCTGTTTCACAGCATGGGGAGTTATATAAAGAAATCCATGCTCACGATAATCAGAGCCTTTCTGATGTACAGACCGCTCACCTTCTTCAGTGTCTGCGGTCTTATCCCATTTGTCATAGGTGTGGCATATATCATAAGATTCCTGGTGTTTTTTGCCAGCGGAAACGGCGCGGGCCATACACAGTCGCTGGTTGTAGCAACCATGCTGATCATCATAGGATTTATGACGATCGTACTGGGGCTTCAGGCGGATATCATAGCTGCAAACAGAAAGATACTTGAGGATGTCCAATACCGTATAAGGCGGATGGAGGCAGGTGATACGTTCATGCCCGGAACGGTATCGAAAGATAAAGCTGATGCTGTAAAGGAAAAGACGGAGTAGACCGGGACATGGATACAAGGACAGAAAATATGGATATATCAGATAAGATAGTTCTTTTGGGTCCGGTATATCCGTTTAAGGGGGGGATCAGCCACTATACCGGACTGCTTTGCCGCGCGCTCAGGGAGAGATATGAGGTTGTAATGCTCTCATACTCCATGCAGTATCCAAAGCTGCTTTTCAGGAAGGAGCAGAGAGATTTCAGCAATGACAGCTTTAAGGTTGAGGATACTGACTTTATCCTTAATACGGCAAGCATAAAAAGCATAAAAAAGACTGCAGACCGCATAAATGAGATCGATCCGGGACTGACCATCATACAGTGGTGGCATCCTTACTTTGCCCCATGCTATCAGATGCTGATAAAAAGACTGAGGTCAAAGGTTTTATTCATCTGTCACAACGTGTTTCCCCATGAGAGGTTTCCGCTGGATCGTTTTCTGACCAGGAGCACCCTGAAAAGAGGGGATTATTTTATCCTTCATTCTGCAAAAGAAGCAGATGAGCTTAAAACCATAATACCGGATGCGAAATACCGCATTAATATGCATCCTACCTACAGCGAATTCAAAAGAGTGGAGGAGGAAAGCGGGGCGATCCCTGTCGATCAGTCCTCGGTCATCCTGTTTTTCGGATTCGTGCGGCCGTATAAAGGATTAAAAGTCCTGATAAAAGCTATGGCATCCATACCCGAGATCGTACATTTGAACATAGTCGGAGATTTTGCCGGTGCAAGGGGAGACTATGAGCATATGATAGCAGAGCTCCACCTGACGGACAGAATATCCATAAGAGACGGATATGTGCCCGACAGAGAGGTGGGAGAATATTTTGAAAGATGTGACGCTGTCGTGCTGCCTTATCTGGATGCGACACAATCCGGGATAGCACAGATCGCATTTGGTTTCGAAAAACCGGTCATCGCAACAGCTGTCGGCGGTCTTCCCGAGGTCGTAACAGACGGAGAGACAGGGGTGCTGTGTGAACCCGGAAATCCGGAGGAGCTGTCAAAAGCCATACAAAGATTCTATGAACTGAAAAAAACGGTGGATTTCGTGGAAAACATAAGACAGGATGCGCCGAGGTTTTCATGGGAGCATATGGTTGATACGATATCAGAGCTTACGGAGACAGAGTGATGGGGCTTCTTAAACGAAAGGCTGCAGAGGCGGCCTCCATTTTATATCGTTTCTGGATATGGCCGTGGGTCAGGATCTTTACAGAAATAAAAACGAAAAGCATCATGAAGCAGCGCTCCTATATGATAAATACGAGGCTTGAGGGCCGGAATCTTGTAGGAAAGGCGGCTTTTTTGAAAAACTGCACTATGGGATACGGTTCCTATGTACAAAACGGCTGTGATCTCACGGATACGGATATAGGCCGTTATACAAGTATAGGGAGCGATGTAAAAAGCGTGATCGGCTCGCATCCCACGGAGAAGCTTGTGTCCCTGCATCCGGCATTTAATGTGACTACAGATGCTGCCGGATTTACATATGTGAAGGAGAGCAGATTTATGGATATGCCGGCCCAGCGCACAAGGATAGGTTCCGATGTCTGGCTTGGCAATGATGTGCGTATAATGGGTGGCGTCAGTATAGGTGACGGTGCCGTGGTCGGTACGGGAGCGCTTGTGACGAAGGACATACCGCCGTATTCCATAAATGTGGGAGTACCTGCCAAAACGATCAGATACAGATTCACTGAAGAGCAGATAAAAAAGCTCCTTGCGGAAAAATGGTGGGAAAAAGACGAAAAGTGGCTCAGGGATAATATAGAAAGATTTGGAGATATAGAAACCTTTTTAGACAGTTAAAGTCAGGGTTCTTTGATCTGATATGAAAAAGCTTATTGAAGAGATTGCATATATTTTTGACGGGAAACAGAAGAGAGGGATGCTGTTTCTTTTGTTTGCGATCTTTATCGGGGCCGTGTTTGAGCTGCTGGGGGTATCGCTTTTCATGCCCCTGCTCCAGATAATCTCGGAGCCCGGTAAAATATCCTCCAATGTCCTCCTCAGCGGGATAATGGATATATTGGGACTATATGATACAAAGCAGATGTTTGTAGGATTTGCCATCATCATAATCCTCATATATATCATCAAAAATGTATATCTCAGTGTCATGTATTATTTCCTTTACAGCTTTATTTATGATAATCAGCTTAAGGTCGAAACAAGACTCATAGACTGCTATATGAAAAAGCCGTATACCTATCATCTGGATCATAATACCTCTGAAATGATAAGAAATATAATGCTTGACAGTGAAAGGCTGTTTCAGCTGATCCTGCAGTTTCTGAGTGTTATCTCTGAGCTGATGCTCTCAGGTCTGCTTATCATATATCTGCTGGCGACCGATCCGCTGATGACCATATCCGTATTTGCCGTTCTTTCCGTAAGCATGATCATTTTCATGGGACTTACGAGAAAAAGGGCAAATAAATACGGACAGATCAATCAGGAATATGACGGCTACATGCATCAGGCTATAGAAGAGGCGCTTGGGGCGGTGAAGGATATAAAGATATATCACCGGGAAAAGTATTTTGTCGATAAATTCTCCTATGGCGGTGAGAAAAAAATGGACGCCCTCATCCGTACGAACCTTTTCGGCGCCATACCTAAATACCTGATAGAAATGGTATGTATGGCAGGGATCCTTACTGTCATGATATTCAAGGCCTTATCGGGAGTGGATATGAATTCCATAGTACCGGAGCTGGCGGCCTTTGCCGTTGCCGCATTTAAGCTTCTGCCCTCTGTAGGAAAGATAGCAAACTATTTTAACGGGATATCCTTCCTTAAGCCCTCGATAGATATAATCTATCATGATCTCAGGGAAACAGAAGACATGCTGGATCTGGAATATAAGGATGAGAGTACGGCGCCTGATGTATCAGATGCTGAGGGAATAGATATAAGCAGGGTTTCATTTTCATACCCGAATACAGACAAAAATGTATTGAACGAAACCTCGTTTTATATACCTGTGGGCAAATCGGTAGGGATAATAGGGCAGTCCGGCTCCGGCAAGACCACTATGGCAGACATCATACTGGGAATATTCTGTCCCAAGAGCGGATATGTGAAATACGGCAGGATGGACGTGCACGAATATCCCATGACCTGGGCCGAAAAGCTTGCCTATATTCCTCAGGCCATCTTCCTGTCGGATGAATCCATAAGAGAAAATATCGCATTTGGCATAGAACGCGGGAAGATAGATGACAACAGGGTATGGCAGGCTGTCGAGGAGGCGCAGCTGACGGAGTTTGTGAAATCCCTGCCGGAAGGACTTGATACGAAAGTAGGAGAAAGAGGCGTCAGGCTTTCGGGAGGACAGAGGCAGAGGATAGGGATAGCAAGAGCGCTCTACGGAGACCCTGAGTTCCTGGTGCTGGATGAAGCGACAGCTGCTCTGGATGGCGAGACTGAAAGGGCTGTCATGGAAGCCATAGATTCCCTTCACGGCAGAAAAACCCTGATGATCATAGCGCACAGGCTGACGACCATAAATAACTGCGATCTGATATTTTCCGTTGAGAACGGGAAGGTGAGGCCGGTGGACAGAGCAGAATTTGAAATAATGCTGAGGGAGCAGACAGGCAATGAGTGAACCCCTGCTGTCAGTACTGTTTATCACATATAACCATGAAAAATATCTGAGACAGTCCCTGGACTCCGTCATGTCCCAGAAAACAGACTTTGATTTTGAAGTCGTTGTCGGCGAGGACTGCTCCACGGACGGGACACGGGATATACTCAGGGAATATAAGAAGAGATATCCGGATCGGATAAGATTATTATTCAGGGAGAGAAATTTCGGAAGACCTACGCTCAATGTCTACTGCACTGCCCTTGAATGCAGGGGAAGATATGTGGCAACCCTTGAGGGGGATGATTACTGGACTGACGAATACAAGCTTCAGAAGGCTGTAGATTTTCTGGAAAAAAATCCCGGGTATTCCGGCTGCGCCAATCCTTCGGTGCTTGTGGGCGAGAATGGGGAGGAGCTGGGGGATAAAAGCCCGCTGGAATTATATTCATGGAATGCAGAGGATTATACCTTAACTGATTACGGCGCAGCTGATATATGGCCCGGACAGACAGCTTCGATAGTCACAAGAAATTTCTGGAAGGACGGAGATTATGATTATACCGTTATCTACAGAGCGCATGACTTTATAGATGACGCCTGGATACTGCTGTTTTCACTGCTTCATGGACCCATACACCGTTTTGATGAAAAGATGAGCGCGTGGAGATATGTAAAAAAAGAAGGCGGAGAGAACTGGAATTCTCTGAATCAGAAAAGAGGACAGTATATGCAGGAGACATATTTTCATGTGGCGCAGATGTACTGGATGGAGCAGTACGGCATACTCGGAGAGAAAAGAAAGGATAAGGCCTGGTACGATTTCAGATTAGGAACATCTGTATTTGTGAAGCATCCCTCAAAGGATACATTCAGGCTTTTCCTGACAGTCCTGAAATATGATCTTTTTCATGTGATACTGCATTTTCCCAGGCCGGCCTTAACCGTGGAAACCGGGGCCTGGCAGAGTGACAGCATTCCCCGAAAGACGGAGGAGTCATGATAATACAGCGCTTTACATCCGGGCTCGGCAATCAGATGTTTCAGTATACCTTTTTCAGACTGCTGAAAAAAAACCATCCCGGGGAAAAAATAAAAGCGGATCTGACATGGTTTGACTGCTACAATGAGCATCAGGGGTATGAACTGAAAAAGCTCTTTGACATAGATCTGCCGGTGGCGGATCATTTTGAGATAGCCCGGGTATCCGGACAGCTTCCGGAGGATGTTCCGGGACACTGGTCTGTGAACAGACTGCTTGGAAAGATCTGCGGGAAATATAAGGAGAAGCATTGCAGGGAAGAGATCTCACTGACGGATATGCTTTCGCTGAAGCCCGGAAGTAATATATATATCACCGGCTTCTATGTTTCCGAGGGATATTATAAAGACGATCTGCCGGAGATAAGGAAGGTTTTCCGCTTTCCGCAGAGGGAGGCGGACAGCTCTTTACCGCTGATACGTGAAATAGTATCCACAGAGTCGGTTTCTGTTCATGTCAGAAGAGGGGATTATCTGGATCCGGTATACAAGGACAAATTTGACCTTTTGAGAGAGGATTATTACAGGCTTGCGGTGGACAGGATAAGGGAAATATATGATCATCCGCATTTTTTTATCTTTTCGGATGATACGGAGTTTATAACAAAGGCGTTTGACTGGATACCGGAAAAGGAAAGGACCATAGTGTCCGGAAATACAGGAGCGGATTCCTGGAAGGATATGTACCTGATGAGCAAATGCAGGGGGAATATCATCGCTAATTCAACCTTTTCCACCTGGGGTGCGCTTCTTGGAGATCCGGAGGGAAGGCATGTGATATATCCTTCGGCATATATCGCAGGTCAGGACAGCGAGAGAAAAACGCTTGAGGGATGGGAGAGGATCTAATATGAGCAATAAAATAAATGTCACCCGTTCATCGATGGCATCCATCGATGAATATATTGATGAGATAAAAGATCTTTGGGACAGCCACTGGCTCACCAATGCGGGAGCAAAGCATGAGGAGCTGCGTGAACTGCTCAGAAAATACATGAAGGTGGAGCATCTGGAGCTTTTTACCAATGGGCATATGGCGATAGAGCTTTCGCTGCAGGCTCTGGGACTTACGGAGGGAGAGGTCATAACCTCACCCTTTACCTTTGTGTCCACAACCCATGCCATAGTGAGGAGCGGTCTCACGCCTGTATTCTGTGATATCGATCCTGATGATTTTACAATAGATGCCGGAAAGATAGAGGAGCTGATCACAGACCGTACGGTTGCCATCCTGCCGATTCATGTATACGGAAATATCTGTGATGTGGAAAGGATCCGGGATATAGCGGACAGACATGGGCTCAAGGTGATATATGATGCGGCGCATACCTTCGGAGAGGAATATAAAGGCAGGGGAATAGGTTCATACGGAGATATCAGCTGCTTCAGCTTCCACGCCACCAAGGTATACAATACGATAGAAGGCGGAGCAGCCTGCTTAAGGGACAGAGTGCTTGAAGAAAGACTGGCGCAGATAAGGGATTTTGGCATAGTAGATGAAGAGGTGGTCTCGTATGTGGGACCCAATGCGAAGATGCATGAGTTCAGCGCAGCCATGGGGATCTGTAATCTGAGGCATGTCGATGATGAGATAGCAAAGAGATCGAAGGTCAGCGAAAGGTACAGAGAGCGCCTGATGGGAGCAGCCGGCATCAGACTGAGTCCCTGTCAGAAGGATGTGAAGCCGAATCACGCATATTTCCCGGCAGTTTTTGATGAAGAGGTTTTCGGGGCTTCAAGGGATGAGGTCTTTGAAAAACTGAAGCAAAACGGGATCGGAGCCAGGAAATACTTCTACCCGATCACAACTGAGCTTGAATGCTATAATAAAATATATGATGCCTCAAAAACCCCGGAGGCACTGCGCATAAGCAGAAGGGTGCTCACTCTTCCCATGTATGCGGATCTGGGATTATCCGATGTTGACAGGATCTGTGATATCATCCTGGATCTCCGAAGGTAAGAAATGCGCCAGGGATCCGCGCTATGGCTACGGCCGGAAAAGGGTTTGACGAAACGATATTGAAAATATTATAATATATGTTTGTGTGAGTAATAACTTGCCAGGAGACGTATCGAAGTGGTCATAACGGGGCGCACTCGAAATGCGTTAGCCCTCCGGGGCTCGAGGGTTCGAATCCCTCCGTCTCCGCTTCCGATATGCCGGTGTGGCGGAACTGGCAGACGCCCGGGACTTAAAATCCCGTGGGTAGTAATACCCGTACCGGTTCGATTCCGGTTACCGGCATTAAATGAGGACGGCTGTAAGCGTGGATGTGATCCGGGTTTACAGCCGTTTTTATCTGACAAAGACACTCATTTTGGATAAAGAATCTGTAACATCTTTAATACATAATATGTTATGATAAGAGTACTTGTTGGTTTCAGATTCAGAAAGAGGTCTTACGTTATGAAAATCAATTATGCAGAAAACAGAAGCGGAAACTTGCAGGAGGCCCTGAAGGGTATAAGATCTCCTCAGCTTATCATAATGATGTCAAACGCCGATCAGTTTGATACTCACGTCGCACAGTTGGAGGAGCTTATGCCGGGTGTTCCCAGTATAGGATGTATAGCAATGTCCTATTGTAAAAATGTACTGGAAAAGGGCGTCAGCATTACTGCATTTACCGAGGGGGTAACCGTGGCTGCCAATGTCATTGAGGATGCCTCTACCATGCCGGTAAAATATATAGAGAGGTTTGAGAAGGATGCAGCTTCAGTCAAACCCGGCAATTCAAATACCGCTGTGATCGATTTTTGCTCAGGCAATGATGCCGTGGTCCTGTCTACAATAAACAGCGTATTGCAAAGACATCACATCGAGCTTATGGGCGGTACCGGCGATGCCGGAAAGGTATCCTGCAACGGAAGGGTTTATTCTGACGCCATGGTGTATGCCATCATAAAGAATAATTCCGGCAGGGTCAAAGCATATAAGGAAAACATATATACCCCCCGGAAGGGTGTAAGGCTTCTGGCGTCGAAGACTGACAAGTCCAGATATTATATAGGAGAGCTTAACGGTCAGCCTGCAAAAAGGGTTTATATGGATCTTACCGGTGTGTCCGAGTCAGGTGTGGCAGACCAGACATTTGAGAATCCTCTGGGCAAGATGATAGGCGACGATATCTGCATCATCTCCCTCAAGAGCGTGGAGGGCAACGGTCTGTGCTGTTACCGTCAGGTAAATGATTCCGATATTCTCACTATCCTGGACAGCAGGGATATATCGGAAATAGTCTCAGAAACAATAACCCAGATAAGGAGCGATTTCAACAGAATTTCCGCTGTCTTTTCCGTAAACTGCTTCTTCAGATATCTGGTCATGCAGAATCAGGGCATAGTATCAGATTATCTGAATCAGATGAGCTCTCTGGGAAGCCACTGCGGCTTCATAGGCTATGGCGAGCATTTTAACGGTCAGTTCATCAATCAGACCATGACCTGTATCGTATTTGAGTGAAGGGAGGTATCAGATTATGTTTGGAATGAAAAAGAAAGAGGTCAGCACCGTAGAGGCCGTAAAAACCGAGAAGGCACCGGATAATTCACATGCGGTAAAATATATAGCCGATAATGTGATGAAGTATCAGAAGGCCCTTGTTACAAACGAGGTGGACTCCCTCTCTGCCATCCATGATGTAGAGGATACCTTCAGTGAGATAATGCAAAAGGATGACGAACTGAAATCCGAGCTTCTGAATTTTGAGGATGTTTTCGCCAACGTCTCAGACAGTGCAGGTAAATTTGAAAATGTGCGTACAGATATTCTCAGCTCCGTGGAGCAGGCACAGACAAAGATGCGCGATCTCAAGGAGAATTCCGCTTCAGTCAAGAATGAATTCACACAGATGCAAAAGGAATTTGAGATATTCAGGGATTCTGTAAGCGAGATATCAGAATACATGAAACAGATAGTGGGGATCGCATCCCAGACCAATCTGCTTGCTTTAAACGCCTCTATCGAGGCAGCCAGGGCCGGTGATGCAGGACGAGGCTTTGCGGTGGTTGCCGAGGAAGTAAAAAAGCTCGCTGATGAGATACGCATCCTCACGGAGGAAGTCAATAAATCTCTTGCCAATGTAGACAAAGAAAGCGCCAGCCTCAGCGAAAGGAT
Organism: uncultured Lachnospiraceae bacterium; assembly: GCA_947165275.1. Taxonomy (GTDB): domain Bacteria; phylum Bacillota; class Clostridia; order Lachnospirales; family Lachnospiraceae; genus NK4A144. The sequence goes on from CAMUZQ010000004.1 coordinate 65,505, forward strand.
GTCCGAATCCGTAAACGCTCTCGACAGGAGTATCGAGGAGACTGATGAGTCCTATTCTTCCTTTGATGACATAGTAGCAACCGCTAACGGAACCGATGCCGTCCAGCAGGAGATATCGGATGCAGCCGAAACTGCCGCCACAGAGCTGAAAAAGCTGGAAAATGACTTTGACAGCCTGAACAGTCAGTATGATATCCTGCTTGGCAAGCTCGAAAAGGTAAATGACCTGGGTACCACAAAGAGCGGCATATTTGAGAGGATGGATGACCTTCTTTCACAGATCGCGCCTCTTATGAAATAAAAACGACTTTACAGGAGTACATATGGCAGAAGAAAAACGCTTTGCGGTTCTCATAGATATCGAGAATATCGCGCCCAAATACATCGAGCTTATAATAAACGAAGCCAGCAGCTACGGAAATATCACAATAAAACGTGCATATGGGGACTGGACAAGGCAAAGCTCAAGCACCTGGAGAGGCAAGCTGCTGGATTACTCGATAATCCCCATGCAGCAGTTTAATAATACCTTCGGTAAGAATTCTTCAGATTCGGCCCTGATCATCGATGCGATGAATATACTGTACCGCAGCAATGTGGACGGGTTCATCCTGGTCTCAAGCGATTCTGATTTTACAAGGCTTGCGGCTACGCTTAAGGAAGAGGGAAAGATCGTGGTAGGGATGGGAGAATCAAAGACTCCCGTAGCGCTCAGGAATGCCTGTGATTATTTTAAGGTCCTGGATCTTTTATACAAAGAGGCAAATAAAACGCAGGGCGGCAAAAAAAATCAGAAAAAGAAATCCGCCGTATCAAAGAATAAACAGAAAAAGGATGATACGGTGGAGAATACAGATTCCGGAGCAGAGGCATCGACCGATCTGGATACCATAGAGCGGGCAATAATATCCATAATAGAGCGAAATGGTGATGAGGACAACGGGATGTACATAGGGACTCTGGGCAACTCGCTGATCCGCAGGTATCCTGATTTTGATACGAGAAATTACGGAGCAGGTAAACTGTCCAAGTTTCTGGAGCAGTTTGACAGCCTTCAGCTGACAAAAGACGGTGATTCCACTTATGTGAAATTACTGTAAAATGAAAGCATAAAGAAAACGAGGAGCAGATAATTGCAGACCTATGATTGGATCTCGGGTCTTTCCGAGACAGAGATGAAGAGATTGTACATGCTGACTATGAGACCTACCCTGCATACAAGGGCTTTGTTCTCGGACGTCACGGAGGATTATGTATCACCGCTTGAGCCGGAGCCTTATTCCATTGTCCGGATCAGGTTTCGGACAGGGCGAAACAATGCAACACATGTTTTTCTCTGTATCGACGGAGAGAAGCATCTAATGGACAAGATAAGGTCTGTCGGGGTATTTGATTTTTATGAGACAGAGATCGAGCTTGATAATGTCCCTGTCAGATGGCATTTTCAGGTGGAAAGCGGCAGGCAGATGGCCTTCTTTGACAGGCGCGGTGTAGCAAGGAACGAGCAGGAATATTATGATTTCAGACTGATACCGGGGTTTAAGGAGCCTGAATGGGCAAAGAACTGCGTAATGTACCAGATATATGTGGACCGCTTCCGAAACGGCGATCCGACTAATGACGTGCTGGATCATGAATATAATTATATTGCCCAGCATTCGCAGAAGGCAAAGAGCTGGGATGAAATCCCCTACAATATGGACGTAGGTCATTTCTACGGGGGAGATCTCGCCGGGGTCATGGAAAAGCTCCCCTACCTTAAAAGCCTGGGCATAGACTGCATCTACTTTAATCCTCTTTTTGTCTCACCTTCAAATCATGGATATGATATACAGGATTACGATTATATCGACCCGCATATCGGAAAGATCATCTCTGATTACGGCATGCTCCTGCCGGAGGGAGAGCATGATAATAAAAAAGCGACCCGCTATATAAACCGTGTTACGAACAAGGCAAATCTGGAAGCGTCGAACCGGCTTTTTGCCGAGCTGGTGTCAAAGTGTCATGAAATGGGCATCAGGGTCATAATAGACGGAGTATTCAATCACTGCGGATCCTTCAACAAGTGGCTCGATAAAGAGAGGATCTATGAGGGTCAGGAGGGGTATGACGACGGCGCCTATGTATCAAAAGACAGTCCATACCACAGCTTTTTCAGATTTCATAACAGTTCAGATATGGAGTGGCCCTACAATAATACCTATGACGGGTGGTGGGGACATGATACCCTGCCTAAGCTGAATTATGAGAATTCACAGCAATTGCAGGATTATGTGCTCCGTATAGCGGCCAAATGGGTTTCACCACCATATAACTGTGACGGCTGGAGGCTGGATGTAGCGGCGGATCTGGGACATTCGGAGGATTTCAATCATGAATTCTGGAGGAGGTTCAGAAAAGCCGTCAAGCAGGCAAACCCTGATGCGATAATACTTGCAGAGCATTACGGAGAACCCACAGCATGGCTTCAGGGCAATGAATGGGACTCGGTAATGAATTATGATGCCTTCATGGAGCCTGTTACATGGTTCCTTACGGGTGAAGAGAAGCATTCGGATGATTTCAGACCCAATATGCTGGGCAATACCGATGCTTTCTGGGCTGCAATGACAAATAATTATATGAATTTTACAGAGCCGTCAATATCGGTGGCAATGAACGAGCTGTCAAACCATGATCACAGCAGATTTCTGACAAGAACGAATCATATGGTCGGACGTGCTTCAAGCCTTGGTCCGCAGGCAGCATCATTTAACATAGACAAATCGGTCTTTCGGGAAGCTGTTTTGATCCAGTTTACCTGGCCCGGAAATCCCACGATCTATTACGGAGATGAGGCAGGCGTGGTAGGATTTACGGATCCCGATAACCGCAGGACTTACCCCTGGGGAGAGGAGGACAATGAACTCATTGACTTTCACAGGGCCCTGATCAGGATAAGGAGGGAAAACAAGGAGCTCCGTATCGGTTCGGTCATGAAGCTTGTAAGCGATTATGCCTATCTTTCCTATGCCAGGGTCACGCTTGGAGGGGTATCCATAATAGCAGTAAATAATAATGACAGGACAGTAGAAAAGGCAATGTCTGTCTGGGAAACAGGACTTCCGAGAACCTGCTGGGTGAAAAGACTGATACAGACCGATCAGAGAGGCTTCACTACCGAGCCGATGGAGATAGATGTCGTCGCAGGCAGACTTCACATCGAGCTTCCTCCCCACAGTGCCATAGTCCTTCATGGTGAGATAGCCTGAGGTCAGTGTATTCAGTAAAATTATGCGGCAGTCGGATTTTATGATATAATCTCCTTATGTATTTTTAGCAGTATTTTATTGAAAGGAGAAATGAGTATGAAGTGGGTATGTCAGGTTTGTGGATATGTAGCAGAGGGCGATAACCCGCCGTCAGAGTGTCCTGTATGTCACGCACCGGCTGAGAAGTTTACAAAGCAGGGCGGAGATAAGGTATGGGCCGCTGAGCATGTGGTAGGAGTTGCCAGTGATGCTCCGGAGGATATAAAGAACGGTCTTCGCGATATGTTTAACGGCGAGTGCACAGAGGTAGGCATGTATCTTGCAATGGCACGCGTAGCCATACGCGAGGGCTATCCCGAGATCGGAGCCTTCTATGAGAAGGCAGCCTGGGAAGAGGCTGAGCATGCAGCTCATTTTGCAGAGCTTCTCGGTGAGGTCATAACAGATTCCACAAAGAAGAACCTTGAGCTCCGCGCAGAGGCTGAGTATGGCGCTACACAGGGCAGATTTGATCTTGCAAAGAAGGCAAAGGAATTAAATCTCGATGCCATCCATGATGCTGTTCATGAGATAGGACGTGATGAGGCCAGACACGGCAAGGGCTTCCAGGGTCTGCTTGACAGGTATTTTAAGTAAATCCTGGCAGATAGCGATATTGTCATAGACAGTATAAAGGGCTGTGCATCGAAATGGTGCGACAGCCCTGTTTTATTCATCAGCAGCTTTTTTGGATTTTGCCAGGGTAAATATGAATTCAGATCCGACGCCTTCGGTTGAGATAACATTTATGTTTTGATTATGCGCCTGGATGATCTCTTTTGTAATGGCAAGTCCAAGTCCGGTTCCCTTCTTGTCCTTCCCTCTGGAAAGATCGGTTTTGTAGAAGCGGTCAAATACCAGCTTTTGCGCATCATCAGGTATCCCTATCCCGGAGTCCTTTACGGATACAAAAACCTTTTCGTTTTTCTCAGTAGTCTCTATTTTTATGATCGAATTTCTATGGGAGAATTTGATGGCATTATCCACCAGATTGGCTATAACCTGCTGTATCTTTCCCATATCGGCGGAAACATATAAATGCTCCCCGGACAGTATCAGCTCTATAGAGATCTTCTTTTCCCGGCACAGAACATCAAAGGTTTCACAGATCTGGCGTATGGCGGAATTGATGTCAAAGTCGGTTATGGTAAGAACTATGCCCATTGTGTTAAGTGAATTGAGTTCCAGGAGACCGTTTGTAAGCTTTGTCAGACGGTCGGTCTCATTCAGCACGACATTCAGATATTTTTCATGAAGCTCAGGCGGGATCGTACCGTCGAGCATAGCATTAAGATAGCCTCTGATCGACGTAAGAGGAGATCTGAAATCGTGGGAAACGTTGGCTATGAATTTTTTCTGATTATCTTCCGAGCGGCCGATCTCCGATGCCATGACATGGAGAGTTGCTGCGAGATAGCCGATCTCGTCTCTGCCTTGCACTGACGGATCATAGTCATAATGTCCTTTTGCATATTCCTCTGCGGCTGTCGTGATCTTTCTTATCGGGATATACACCGCAAAGGTAAAGGCCACAAGCACCAGCAGAGACAGCAGATACATGAAAAGCATCGTTATATAGGATATATTCATAAGCCGGTCCCGTGAAGCATACAGGTCTGACATTGCCATCTGTATCACCACATAGCCACGGACACTGTAACGGCTTGTTATAGGGTAAAAAACAGAAAGATGATCTTCATTAAAGGTTCCGTAAAAATCACTGACCAGGTAATAAGAGCCTATGGCAGCCGGATCGAAATCCTCAAAAACCACCGGTTCCGAAGAACGGCTGTCGAGTATCTGTCTTCCGTTTGAATCTATTATGCGTATCTCGGCGGATATATAGGTGTCGATCGCCTTTAACTGCTGGAGAGCATTTTCCCTGGCAGCGGTTCCGTTGTAGATCTCGTTTCCGTAGGTGGTCGCCACGAGTCTGCTCTCGCGATACAGAGACTCAGCTCTCGTCCGTGTAAGGTCATGCAGTATCATCCGGCTGTTTACGGTAGATATCATAGTGAAGGATAACAGAAAGAACAGGAAGTAAGCAAAGAGGAGCTTGAGATAAAGAGTCCTGTGAAGCTTCATCGTCCGGAAAGCTCCGCTTCAAAGGTCAATTCCGTGTAATCGCCCCGTGAGAATCTCTTGACAGTTATAACAGCATCCACGCCTGAGGAGAACTCTGAAAGAGTATCGGTATAATCCTTATAATCCGATATGTCCTCGGTGCCTATCTTTGTGATCACATCCCCGCTCTGGATCCCTGCGGCCATCGCCGGAGAATCAGGATCCACATTTATTACATATGCACCTGTAGGTATATCGTATGAATCTGCAGCTTCCTTTGTGACGCTTGTACCGATGATACCGAGATAGGTGCGTTCCTTTCCGTTGGCCAGATTCTCGATGGTATCTTTCAGATCGGATATGGAATAGGCGGTGATCTTGTTTGCGAGATTCCGGTCCTTGCAGGCAGTAGTTATAATACCGAGAACCTGACCGCTGTAATTTATTATCACCCCGGATGCATTATCCGAGCCGCTGATATCCGTGGTCAGAAGATGTACATTAAAATCACTCATCTCCTGCTCCTGTGTCATGGAGGTGATGAGTCCGTAGGCTTCCGAACCTGATATGCCCAAGGGCGAGCCGATGGCTATGACAGGGGTTCCTGGAGAGGACTCATAAGCAGATGCCCCCAGATTTGCATAGGTGATCTCATCAAGAGTTTCCTCATTGATATCTGACAGCTCTATGCTTATGATCTGAAGACCGGTATCGGGGTCCGTATTCATGACCTGTGCCTGTGTGGAAAACCCGTCTGCGAAGATCACGGAGATCTCCTCGGCATCCTTCGTAACACTGCTGTCAGCCAGTATCAGCAGCTGTCTGCCGTTATCAGCGACTATCAGACCTGTAGTGGAATGACCGTTTTCATATGGGTTTTCAAACCAGTCAGTATCTGTGGTAGTCCCTGTCACATTGACAAGAGATCTGCCGGCTGCAGATGCAACATCATGCAGAGCCTTATAAAGCCTGGCATATTTCTCGGGAGTGATATCGATCTTGTTTGTTATATTATTGATGACTGTCGAAGGGGCGGAAACTGTAGTTTCTGCCGGTTCATTCTCCGATACTGCGGCATCATCAGAGGAAACAGTATCGTCTGAGAGGGTATCATCAGGGTCGGGAGATGATACCGGGTCGGAAACAGAGGACTGATCCTCGGGGATATTCTCGGGCTCCGGAAACTCGATCTCTCTGATTGCCTTTTTATCATCGGGCTTTATGCGGGCATATACAATGGAAAAAGTGACGGCTGAAACCACGCCGAATATGACGGCGATGAGTACAGTCATCCCGATCTGTTTAGCCAGTTTCTTTTTATCAACCGGCTTATCCTTGATCTTCTCCTTTATAAAATCAGATGCCACCCCACAAGCCTTCCACTTTCATAAGATGATTGTTTAGGATATACTATTATACACCTACCATGAATAAAAAAGTAATCGAAAAACTGGAATTTAATAAGATATTGAAAATGCTCGAGGATCATGCGGCATCTCTGGAGGCAAGAAAGCTGTGTCTTGAAACCGGACCGCTGGGATCTCAAGCTGAGATAGAGCACAGACTGCAGAATGTGGCTGATGCAGTGGATCGCATCTTTAAGGACGGATCGATCTCATTCGGCGGTATCAAGGATGTGAGGAGCGCGGTTCTTTCCACTCAAAGGGACTTCATACTTACGACATCGGAGCTGATGGACATAGCGACAACACTGGAAGCAGTCTCTGCCATAAGGTCGTATGGAATGAAGGACCGGTTTGAGGATACGCCGGATTCACTATATGACGATTTTGAATGTCTTGCGCCGATACCGGGACTGGCAGGTGAGATACGCAGATGCATCATATCCGAGGACGAGATCGCAGATGACGCATCTCCCAGACTGAAAAGCATACGCAGGAGCATAAAGACAGCTCAGGACCGGATACGTTCCGAATTAGGAAGCATGGTTCAGGGGGCATATGCATCATATCTGATGGAGCCGGTGGTAACTCAGCGCGGAGGACGTTTCGTCATACCTGTGAAGTCCGAATACAAAAATCAGGTTCCGGGAATGGTTCATGATTCCTCATCGACAGGGGCTACCCTTTTCATAGAACCCGCCGCAGCGGTACGGCTGAATAATGAGATCAGAGAGCTTCAGCTTGCCGAGAAGCAGGAGATCGGTGTCATATTACAGAAGCTCTCGTCTGAAGCAGCGGGATCGGCAGAGCAGATAATAGCTGACATGGATATTGTAGTAAGACTGGATTATATATTCGCATGTGCACATCTGGCACTGGATATGAAGGCTTTCAGACCGGTCTTTTCCGAGGATCTGTCGTTTGACTTAAAGGATGCCAGGCATCCTCTCATAGACGAGAGCAAGGTTGTGCCTACGAATATATATCTCGGGAGAGACTTTGACCAGCTAATAATCACCGGACCGAATACAGGCGGCAAGACTTTAACTCTGAAAACGGCAGGGTTGCTGGAGATAATGGGACTTTCGGGACTTTTCATCCCGGCTTCGGAGGGGTCGAGACTGGGACTTTTCAGAGAAATATATGCGGATATCGGAGACGAGCAGAGTATAGAGCAGTCTCTGTCGACCTTTTCCTCACATATGGCGAATATCGTAGAGATCCTGAAAAAATGTGACAAGGATTCCCTGTGTTTATTTGATGAGCTCGGGGCCGGTACAGATCCGGAGGAAGGAGCGGCTCTTGCTATATCGATACTGAATTTCCTTCATGTCAGAGGGATCAGATCCATGGCGACTACACATTATTCGGAACTGAAGATATATGCCCTTGATACTCCGGGGATAGAGAATGCCAGCTGTGAATTTGACGTAGAAACGCTCTCGCCCACTTACCACCTTCTCATAGGTGTTCCGGGCCGAAGCAATGCTTTCGCTATTTCAAGAAAGCTCGGGCTTCCCGGGTATGTGATAGAAGAAGCGGAGCGGCGGATGGATGAATCGGACAGAGCCTTTGATTCCGTGGTAGGGAGACTGGATGATGCCAGACAGGAATTGGAAAGATTAAAAACCGAGGCAGACAGTGAGAGAACCGAGGCCGCATCATTAAAGCAGGAGCTGGACGCTACTCACGAGAAGCTCGGCAGGGAAAGAGAAAGGATCCTGGAAAAAGCCAGAAAAGAAGCTTCAGACATACTTGCCGATGCAAAGATGCAGGCAGATGCTGTCCTGAGAGATATAAATAAATACGGGACGGCTTCAGACAGGGAGGGCGTAAAAAAACTCGAAGCGGACAGAGCTATGCTCAGACGTGGAATAGAGAGACATGCATCCGGAGAAAAGAAGCCAAGACCGGAAAAAACAGGAATAGAAGCGAAGGATATAAGGACCGGTATGGGAGTGGAGATCGTATCCTCCGGATTTAAGGGTACGGTCACATCCCTGCCTGACGGAAAAGGGAATGTATCCGTACTGTGTGGTATAATCAATTACAAGGCAAATATAAAGGATCTGATCCCCGCAGATACAGGGGAAAAGCGTAAACAAAAGGTACATACCGGGGGTATGGCACGTCTTTCACATGCCCGGACCATCTCTACAGAGCTTAATATAATCGGCCTTACGGTAGATGAAGGTCTGGCAAAGCTTTGGGATTACCTGGATGATGCATATATGTCCCATCTGGGTGAAGTCAGGATAGTACATGGCAAGGGTACCGGCAAGCTGAGAGAGGCCGTGCAGACTGAATTGAAAAAGATCAAGTATGTGAAATCCTTCCGCACCGGTGAATATGGCGAAGGAGATGCAGGAGTAACGATAGTAACTTTTAAGTGACAGCGGTTGATCAAAGAGGGTTCTTATGACAAACAAGCAGAAGATACTTATTGTGGATGATGATGAGAACATAGCGGAGCTTATATCGTTATATCTTACAAAAGAGTGTTTTGACACTCAGATAGTCCATGACGGGGAGGAAGCACTGCAGGCTTTTGAGCGATCACAGCCTGATCTCATTCTTTTAGACCTGATGCTGCCCGGGATAGACGGCTATCAGGTATGCAGGGAGGTAAGAGCAAAGAGTCAGACACCGATAATAATGCTGTCCGCCAAGGGAGAGGTATTTGACAAGGTGCTCGGACTGGAGCTGGGGGCTGACGACTATATGGAAAAGCCCTTTGATTCAAAGGAGCTGGTAGCCAGGGTCAAGGCGGTTTTGAGAAGGTACAGGCCTGTAGTACAGGAGAAGCCGGAGGCTGCATCTGTTAAAAGAGTGGATTATCCGGATCTTTCCATCAATCTGACGAATTATTCCGTTTTGTATAACGGACAGACGATAGATATGCCGCCTAAGGAGCTGGAACTGCTGTATTTCCTGGCTTCATCCCCTAACCAGGTGTTTACGAGAGAGCAACTTCTGGATCATATCTGGGGTTATGAGTATATAGGTGATACGCGTACCGTAGATGTCCATATCAAAAGGCTGAGGGAAAAGATCAATGACCACGAATCCTGGCGTATAGCCACGGTATGGGGTATCGGCTATAAGTTTGAAACTATAAAGACCTGACGGGGTTTTCTGGAAAGGAATAATATAAAGAATGAAATATCTGAACGAGCTGGTTGAGGGGGATCGGATCTCTGCTGTTTATCTCTGCAAAAAGGCAGCTATGCTGACCACAAAGAACGGCAAGGAATATATGAGCCTTACCCTAATGGACAGATCTGCTAACGCGGATGCAAAGATATGGGAACCTAATTCCGAGGGGATAGGAGATTTTGATGAGCTGGATTACATACATATCACCGGAGAGGTGACAGTATTTAACGGAGCGATCCAGATAAATATAAGACGCCTGAGAAAGGCAGATGATGGAGAATATGATCCGGCTGATTATCTGCCGATGTCACCCTATGATAATGATGGCATGTATAATCAGTTAAAAAATGTGATAGAAACAGTTAAAAATCCTTTTCTCAATCAGCTGCTTAAGAGTTTTTTTATTGACGACACCGATTTTGCAGAAAGGTTCAGAAGGAGGTCAGCAGCCAAAACCGTGCACCACGGGTTTGTCGGAGGTCTGATGCAGCACACCCTGGCAGTTACCAGACTCTGCAAGTTTTATACCAAGGCTTATACCGTACTTGATCACGATCTTCTCATTACGGCGGCAATGCTGCATGACATAGGCAAGGTGCGTGAGCTTTCGAAATTTCCCGAGAATGATTATACGGATGACGGTCAGCTTCTGGGTCATATATTTATGGGAGCCGAGATGATAGGAGAGCATGCAGGAAAAATAGAAGGGTTTCCTCCGAAGCTTCTGTCTGAGCTTCAGCATTGCATACTTGCGCATCACGGCGAGCTGGAGTTTGGATCCCCCAAGACTCCTGAGCTGATGGAAGCTCTGGCACTGAATCTGGCAGATAATACAGATGCCAAGATCGAAACCTTTACAGAAGCAGTTCAGGGAAAAGAGCCTGACAAGTGGCTGGGAATGAACCGACAGCTGGGCGCCAATATCAGAAGGACGTCAGTCTGGACAGGGGAATGATCCAAGGAGCCAGATATAAAACTGCGCTTTATAGAGGAGAACATGGATATGAATACAAACGATCCTGGGTTAAAAAAGGATGATATTCTGAAAGGGCTTCATATAGAGGCCCTTTCTTCAGATGGGTCAGGGATAACCAAAATAGAAGGTTATCCTGTATTTATCAAGGATGCTCTGCCCGGAGACATTGTGACAGCCAAATTGATGAAGGTCAAAAAGAATATGGCTTTTGCAAGACTTATGAAAACAGAAAAGGCCTCTCCTGACAGAGTCGCTCCCAAATGCAAAAATGCCCGGCCCTGCGGAGGCTGCAGCATACAGGAGCTTTCCTATGAAAAGCAGCTGGAATACAAGGATGACAAGGTATATAACTGTCTGCTCAGGATCGGAGGGATACCGGCTAAGATCCTGGATGCCGCACATGAAGAGCCTGTGGGTATGGATAAGCCGTGGAGATACAGGAATAAGGCACAGTATCCCATAGGGACGGACAGGGATGGAAGGATCATTTCAGGTTTCTATGCCGGACGGACACATCACATTGTTGAGATAGATGACTGTGCACTTAATCCTCCGGAGTTCGCGGTCATATTAAGAACTTTTTTGAATTACTGTGAAGAGAACCGGCTCGAACCATATGACGAGCGGACAGGCAGCGGACAGGTGAGGCATCTGCTGATCCGCAAGGGGTTTGCTACAGGTGAGTTGATGATCATGCCGGTAGTCAGAAGCCTCAAAGCATTTGGAGAAAAAAAACGAGAAGCGCTGAAGGAAGCGTTTACAGGGATACCGGGGCTTGTATCTGTGATCCTGAATGAAAATCCGGATAAAACAAATGTGATACTTGGAAAAAAAACAGAGATCATATATGGCTCCGGATACATAAGAGACCGGATGGGGACTCTGGATTTTGAGATTTCTCCGCTGTCATTTTATCAGGTAAATCCCCTGCAGGCATTAAAAGTATATGAAAAGGCTATTGAGTATGCGGCTCTTACAGGTGAGGAAAAGGTATACGATCTGTGCTGCGGGATAGGGACGATATCTTTGTTTGCAGCTCAAAAGGCAAAATATGTGTATGGAATAGAATCCGTACCTGAAGCGATAGAGGATGCAAAAAGAAATGCCAGAATCAATGGGATAACAAATGTGGAATTCACTGCGGCAGCGGCAGAAAAATACCTGCCTGAGGTAAAAGACCTCTCAGCGGATGTCGTCATTCTGGATCCTCCCAGATCCGGGATGGAAAGACCCGCACTGGATGCCGTCGTATCTGCATCACCTTCACGTATAGTCTACATATCCTGTGACCCCGCAACCCTGGCCCGAGATCTTAAAGTATTTCTGGCTGCAGGCTACCACCTGACCCGCTTCACTGTCACCGATCAGTTTTGCCACACAAGCCATGTGGAGACTGTGTGCCTCTTGAGCAACCGAAAACCTGACTCATATGTACACTTGAATCTGAAGATGGAAGACTACTACAGAATCAAGGATGCAGAGAAAGAGCAGGGCAAGAAATAACCATCATAATATCATACGGAACCAACAGTAAGAGCTACTGATGCGAACAAGCATTGGTGGCTCTTTTCTTTTTCTCCGGAAACAGTAAAGGCGGTGGTGCGTATGAGAACGGTTAGAAACTGACACAGAGAGGCGACAGAAAATCAGAGTAAATCCAAGGAGAAAATCAAGATGACAAAGAAAAGAAGCATTAAGATTTACGGTCAGAGTGGATATAAGTACCGGGAGACTCCCGCAATCTTGTTGAAGGGTCAGTGGCTGAAGGAAGCCGGATTTGAAATCGGTGATTATATTTCCGTCACGTTAGAGGATGGCAAACTGATAATTGCACAGGATACTGAGAGAGCAGCTCTAAAGGCCGCAGAAGAAGAGTTTATGGAAAGGGAGATGAAGAACCTGCAGAAGCGCTATGAGGCCGAGAAAAGAGCTCTGAGGGTTCAGATGGTAGCGGAACCGGGAGCGAGGTGGTGAGTATGTTTACTGAAGAAGAACTTCAGTCGATTGATACCAAGTATTTTATGATGATTACGGTGGATCCTTATGATGTGACAATTCAGTCCCGGAATACCGGTCATTATTGGTATCTGCACAGCACCGGATATCCTACCGAGGGATCTTGCATCATTTTTCATAAGCACCGATATCAGCATCCGTATCATCAGCACGGAAGAGCACGGACACTGCGACAGGCAGTCAAATCTATTAAAAATCATGATATCTATCAGATCAAAGTGAGAGGTCACAAATAAAACAGGGGAGCACACTACCGATGTTGGTAATGTGCTCCCTGTCTTTTTGTCTGGTGTTCAGATTAGATGATCGTGTCCATGAATTCGAGCGTAAGTTCTTGAATCTTCTTTACCCAGTCGATGACTGTGGATTTCGGAATGCCAAGCTCTTTTGCTATTTCACGACGTGAGAGACCATCTGAAAGAAGTTTGACTACCGGTGCATATTCCGGACGGATAGCAGCGACATAAGCCATAAGATCCTGAAGAAGCTCCAGGTATCTGTCAGAGCTATTATATCCTTCAGGGGATACAGGTTCAAAGGCTTCTTCGATGCCGTCTTCATTTGTCCAGGCAAGATCACTGAAGGTCAGAGTACCAAAGCCCTTTTTATCAAGAGAATGATACAGCGGGCAATCTTTGCACTTGTTTTCTTCAGGACAGCGAATGCAATGTCCTTTTCCGTCACTAATCTGACAGCGCTTGTCGCGATCCTCGGCCTTGAACTCTTTAGAAAATGAGCTGAGGTATGAGTCATACTGTTCTTTGGTACCCGGCACCAGAATGACGGTGCACATGCGGTTACCGATTCGCCATTGGCGGATATCCTTAAGAGAGTATCCGAAGTCCAAAGCTGCTTCGATGGTTGTCACCATCGGAATTAACACCTGATTGTCATTGATTTTCTTTTCGTTCATAAATAAAGCTCCTTTTGCGTTGTTGGTGAACTCCGCAGGAGCCGTATTTATGTCCGTAGAAACAGAATGACGGCCAAAGGCTTAGTATCCCGTGATGGGAACTAAATCCTTGGCCGTCATGCAGCTCTGCGGATGTTCTGATTAAATTGTTATGGTTTAGTGGTTAAGCCGCTTTTTTGTAGCGGTGGATCTCGAAGGATGTAGCAGATGATCTGGTTACATCGGTGCGAGTCTGGTCTCGCTCTACGGTGAAGGTTTCGCCTATTGCCAGGTAAGCAGTAGTTCGATGCCCTTTGTAGAGAGAAGAGACGTAGCCGGTACTGGCATCACCACAACACGCCAGTCGGCCTAAGCAGTCACGGATATCTTCCATATGCGTCCTCCTTTCTTTAAATTCGTGAATTAGCAAATCCGCTGATTAGCGAAGTTACATCTTAAAAAAATAGGAGCTGACCTACTGTTAGGAGAGGAGGCCCAGCTCCGTGAGTCTTATTGCTGCCGAAGTCTGTGAGACCTGATAAAATCCGGCAAACTGTTCCAGTATCCATTTGGATTTTGGTATATGCCCTGCGGACACATAAGGATTTTTCTTGCTTCGTTCAATAATCATCTGAAAAGCTTCCTCAACAGTTTCTCTTGGCATAAGAATTCGAGGTGCGATGCCGTTTGCCTGCCATTCCAGCCAATCGATATCCGTCCAGACTTCTTTCAGGTGTTCGCCTTTGGAATCTACCGGGCATTTGTTAGCTACAGCACGTCCTTCTTCAAGTGCTTCGAGTGCCATGAAGTATTTCTTGTGAAAAATCCAATGCACACATTCATGGGAGATAGTGTTTCTCCGGCTTCCGTGATTGCGCTTCATGTAGGTGTCCGGGTCGATTATCATGGTCTTTGCTTTTACAAAGACCTCTTTGTATTCATCTTCTGCGGGATCATATATCTCTACCAGACCGTCAGTAAAGCACATCTGACCAAGAATGCTAAGATCCTCTGACAGGCTGTATTCCTTGACGGTGAGATGCAAATCATCTGTAGCAATCTTTTCGATAGGAACAGCCATTGGAGTCTCTAAAGCTTCCGGACAGAATTCTGCCAGGATATCTGCCGCCTTGTCATCGAATTGTGTCTTGTACATTCGAGGAACAAGGGAGCTTAAATATGCTTCCTTTGTCATAGTCATCCTTTCTTGTCGATTTCTTCAAGTACCTTCTGCCAGAAATCGTCACCGAGTTTTTTGTTGCTGGCCTTGCGGAGAGCAGCACGTACATGGGGAAGGTTTTCATCCATGATGTACTCCGGCAGATCAGGGGCAGCTTCGTTCCTTTCGCGTCCTGCAAGATCGAACATTTCTGCTTTCTCTTCTTCGGACAGGTGAAGGATTTCAGCAATCTTTAAGAGCAGGGACATTTCGGGAGGATTACGCCTTCCCTTGATGATGTCAGAAAGATAGGTTGCTGTGGTGCCCATTGCCTTAGCGATATCTTTCAGAAGGATGTCGCCGCCGTCTGATCCGCGACCGATACGCTTTTCGTTGATAAAATTTCCAAAGTCGCCTCTCATAGTATTGTCTCCTTTCTTCGCGAATTAGCTACTTCGCTTATCAGCGTATTAGTGTAGCATGAGACCGTAAAAATGTCAAGAAAAGAAAAACCACACTTTTCAGTGTGGCTCATCTTCGAGATATATGAATGATTGTGGTACATGATTGATGCCATAGTCTTCAAGCGACCTGGGCTCATCATAGGCAATCACATTTTTTAATTTGTATGCAACCGCAAGACGGCGACCTTTATAGTATTCACGAAAAAACTTGCGCGGGATTCCCGCAGCGTGTTTCGTGAGTTCCCATACGGTTGATGGAGCGCCGGATATAATCTCTTCAATTTCTGCTTCACCTACAATCTTGCTTTCCGGTGCAGTGGAGTAGAAGATGATTTTCGTTATATCCTCTCGGCATTGTCTGGTACGGAACTCAAATTCCTTGGTACCGTCTATAATGCGTTGAGCATACTCCGGCTTAATCGATAATAACATTGCTGACATCTATGTTGCCCTCCTGAAGTATTTTGTTGAATTGCTCGTGGGAGAGCTGCTGGGCAGAAGGGTAGGTATTACCCCAACATCCATTGTTCTTCAACCATACCCAGTTGATATTGTTTCCCCCGCCAAAGAATCCATAGTAGACAAGCTCAATAATAACGAGGGATTTTTTGTTGTTATATTGAGTTTGTAATTCAAGTGGTTCGTATACAGATTTGTTTCCGATTTTGGAAGAATATTCTTCAAAGCTCATTGAAGCCTTTCCGTCCTTCTTGACCCAGGTAATATTCTTTACCATGCAAAACGTTGTTACACAGGAATTATAACCTGGACTACCCGATCCGGTATGTTTGCGATATACAAAAACCGGGTCGCCTGCATGGAATCCAAGTTGCGAAGTAGGTGATCCGATATAAATCTTGGATAAACCATTGCTTACATCAAGAATGACCTTGTCTGTATTATTCCTTTTGAGTTCCGAATAGGGGAATAGAGTGTCGTGGAAATAGTCATCCACAACCAAATAACCTGCTTCATCAAAGTCTGGATCGATGAAAGGGAATGATTTATAAGGATCGGAATAGTCGATGTTATTCCTGCTCTTTATATAGACACCTTCGCCATCCCGGTGACCGGCCAGAGTGAATCCGAACTTCGTTAACTGACCAATTAAATCTTGGTGTGAGTCATAGACAGTCACATAAACTTCATCATATCCGAAATCCTGCCATTTCCACAAAACAAGACCGAGAGCACCTTCGCCGAGTCGCTGGCCACGAAAGCGGGGAGCTATTAGGAAAGTAGATATCTTCAAGCGCTGTTTCGCCGGAAGTGTGCACTCATCTAATTCGATTTCTTCAGCTTCAGGCTTGATAGCAATAAACGCTCCAAGACCTTCATCATCATCAAATACCAGAGCGGTTCTGCCTTCTTTGGCTTTGGCATTAAACCAGGTGTTGAATTCGGTTGTTTTTACAGAGCCCTGATAGTCGGATTTTAGTTGATCAAAAAAGGGATCTGCTAAATCAATGTCTGAGAACTTGCGTAATGAGAAAATACCAGCCATGTGATCAGCTCCTTCCTATAGTGTTTTTATAAATGAAATAGCATTTTCAAGATCTTCGGCACCTTTGGAGATAAAAATCTTTGCGCCGATGTCCTGGGCTATTTCGAGTGCATAGGCTTTTTCTTCGTTCTGGAATTCCTCTATTCCTTGAACTGAGACATCTCTGCCGTCACGTTCTTTTCTCCGGTTGGAGATGATGTTCGGGTCCTCCGTCAATAGAATTATTGCCTCCGGTCTCAGAGATGTGAAAGTGTTAGATGGTATTCGTGTTACGACGCCTTCTCCGTTTAATAGGCAGAAATGACCATCAAGGATAAAGTTACCTTCTGATTGACGTAATTCCTGAACGGCATCTAGCAGATATTGCTGGTTATCGTCAATGTCCGGGATCAGCTTGTCGCTGGAGAACCCGGACTTCTTTTTCTCAGTAATCAGTGTACTGGCAGAGTATGTATTTATTGATATATTTGAACCAAATCACGCACCCTGTGCGTGAAGCCTTTCTTGTTTTATCAACCG
>CAMUZQ010000005.1 GCA_947165275.1 uncultured Lachnospiraceae bacterium
CATTATAATATATATGACCGGAGGTAGCCTTAAGCAGGCCGTCGAGATGCTGCACCAGAGTAGACTTTCCCGAGCCCGTATGTCCGATCAGTCCTACAAAATCACCGGTCGCTATCTCAAAGGAAACATCATCCAAAGCCTTGATCTCGTCAGATGTACCTTTGCTGTATATGTAGTTTACATGATCGAGTATGATCGACACAGCTCTGTCACTAATTCCTTTTCTGTCAGTATTCCATCCGGAAGCTGTGAAAGCCCCCTTTTCTTCAGCTCATATGCCAGTCTCGTTGCCTGAGGCACGTCCAGCCTGAGCTCCTCAAGCTCCTCAACCCTTGAGAATATCTCTTTGGGAGTCCCGGTCATCCGGATCTCTCCCTTCTGCATTACAAAGACCCTGTCAGCATAGACAACTTCTTCCATGTAATGGGTGATAAGTATGATCGTGACCTTTTCCACATCATTAAGCGCTCTTGCTGCCCTTATCACATCATATCGTCCCGCGGGATCGAGCATTGCTGTCGGCTCGTCCATGATTATACACTGAGGGTGCATAGCCACCACTCCCGCGATAGCCACTCTCTGTTTCTGTCCCCCGGAAAGCCTCATGGGTGAATGCTTTCGATATTCCCACATCCCAAGTATCTTAAGGGATTCCTCTACTCTCTCCCAGATATCCTCTGTGGGTATACCCATGTTTTCGGGACCGAAGCCTACATCCTCCTCAACAATCGAGCCTATGATCTGATTATCCGGATTCTGGAATATCATCCCTGCTTTTTCACGTATGCTAAGCGTATTCGCCTCATCGGAGGTGTTTTTTCCGTCTACCAGCACATATCCCTCCGTAGGATAGAGGATGGCATTAATATGCTTCGCCAGGGTGGATTTGCCTGAGCCGTTCCCGCCGAGTATGGCGATAAACTCTCCTTTCTCCACGGAAAGCTCCACATCATTCAGCGCCCTGTTGATGGAGGCGACATTACCTTCCTCATCACGACGTATGTAATCAAAACTGAGATTTCTTGCTTCTACGATAGACATAGTGCGTTAAATATACTCTTTTTTGCAATATAAGTCCAGTCTCCAATATAAAACCCGGATCCATTTGCATGGTCCGGGTCTTTGACTCTCTTATATGTCTGCTGCTCAGACAAGCTCCAGGAGTACCTCCATAGCTGCATCTCCGCGACGGGGCCCTATCTTGACGATACGGGTATATCCACCCTTGCGGTCTGTATACTTGGGTGCTATCTCATCGAAAAGCTTCTGAGGGAGATCCAACTTTTTGGTATTTTTCTTCCTCTGTGCGCCTTCCTTCGGTACCTCTGTTACAGGATAGAGGACCTTGAGCATCTGACGGCGGGCATGAACTCTTGAAGGAAGATCCTTCTTGATCTCTTTTTCCACTTCGTCATAGACGGTTACCTTCTTTCCGTCCTTCTCCTCCTTGATCCTCTTGCCGTCCTTATCCTTGCGGGCTACCTTTGCCTTAACCTTTACTGTCTCGAAGTTATCCTTCTCTTTCACAGCAAGCGTGATAAGCTTCTCGGCTATCTTCTGAACCTCTTTTGCACGGGCTTCCGTTGTTACGATCTTCTCATGCACAAGGAGCGCAGTTACCTGGTTCCTTAAAAGAGCCTTTCTCTGTGATGATGTTTTTCCTAATTTTCTGTATTCCATTTTTTCTCCTCTTCATATTCCGGAACACGCACGTCGGTCTTACTGTTCCAGCGGATGGAATCATATCCCCTGTGGAATTACATATGATCCCCTGCCAGCTGTTATTCTAATATAGTCTCTCCTGCCTTAAGCTTGAGACCGAGATCCTTGAGCTTCTCCAGAACCTCCTCCAGTGACTTGCGTCCGAGGTTCCTGACCTTCATCATTTCGTCAGAGGTCTTGTTGGTGAGCTCTGAAACCGTATTGATCCCTGCACGCTTCAGACAATTATATGACCTTACCGAGAGCTCCAGCTCATCGATGGACATATTCATTACATCAACCTTTACATCCTCTTTCTTTGCAGACATCACCTCTGTGCGGCTGGCTGCATCGGAAAGATCAACAAAAAGGTTCAGATGCTCTGAAAGAACCTTAGCTGCAAGACTTACTGCATCCTCCGGGCTGAGAGCACCATTCGTATACACATCAAGCGTAAGCTTGTCAAAATCTGTCTGCTGTCCCACACGGGTATTCTCAACGCTCATATTCACACGCTCTACCGGCGTATAGATAGAATCGATGGAGATAACTCCTATGGGAAGCTCCGGGCTCTTATTCTGCTCTGCTGAAACATAGCCTCTGCCGCCTGTGATCGTAAGCTCGATATAAAGCTTCGCATCCTTACCGCTGAGGGTAGCTATATGCTGATCCTTGTTGACTATCTCAACGTCCTGATCACACTGCACATCAGCTCCTGTAACCTCGCCTTCTCCGTCACATTCAATATATGCGGTTTTAGGCTCGTCCGAAGAGCTGTTGTTGCGAATAGCAAGATTCTTGATATTCAGGATGATCTCCGTCAGATCCTCCTTAACTCCCGGCAGTGTTGAAAACTCATGAAGCACACCGTCGACCTTTACCTGGCTTACCGCTGTTCCGGGCAGGGAAGATAACATGATCCGCCTCAGGGAATTACCTATGGTAATACCATACCCCCTTTCCAAAGGCGTACATACAAACCTTGCGTACTTCCCGTCCTCTGAACTGTCCTGGATCTCTATCTTTGGTTTATCAAATTCGAACAATCGAATACCTCCTGACTCCGGCAGATGCCGGAAAAAAACCAGTATATAAAATTACTTCGAATACAACTCGACGATAAGCATCTCGTCTACAGGTACGTCAATCTCTTCTCTCTCCGGAAGCCTGTCAACAGTACCCTTGAAATGCTCAGGGTCAGCTATGAGCCAGGCAGGTACTGCTCTGCCGCCTGTTGCCTCAAATATATCCTTTATATGCTGTGACGATCTCTTGTTCTCTCTGATCTCTATTACATCACCGGGCTTAATGCTGTATGAGGGAATAAATACTGTCTTCCCGTTAACAGAAAACACCTTGTGATCTACCATCTGGCGGGCTTCTCTGCGAGTCTTCGCAAAGCCAAGACGAAAGACTACGTTGTCAAGTCTTCTCTCGAGCATGACCATAAGGTTCGTACCTGTCATGCCCTTCATCCTGTCTGCCTTATCGTAATAATTTCTGAAAGGCTTCTCAAGCACACCATATATGAACTTAGCCTTCTGCTTTTCGCGAAGCTGAGTCCCATACTCACTTACCTTTCTGCCGGACCTTCTCACCTGTCTGGTAGACTTCTTGTCATATCCCAGATATACAGGATCCAGACCCAATGATCTGCACCTTTTCAGAACAGGTTCTCTATTAACTGCCATATGTCTTCCTTCCTCCTATCAAACTCTTCTTCTCTTGGGCGGACGGCATCCGTTATGCGGAACCGGTGTCACGTCCTTGATGCTCGTAACCTGAAGTCCTGCTGCGGCAAGGGCTCTGATAGCTGCTTCCCTTCCTGAGCCAGGTCCCTTGACCATGACATCCACAGTCTTCAATCCATAAGGAAGTGCTGCCTTCGTGGCAGTCTCTGCTGCCATCTGAGCTGCATATGGAGTAGATTTCCTTGAACCTCTAAATCCCAGACCACCGGCACTTGCCCATGAAAGAGCGTTTCCCTGAGCATCCGTCAGCGTCACGATAGTGTTGTTGAAGGATGACTGAATATGTGCCTGTCCGTGTTCAACGTTTTTTCTGATGCGCTTTTTTGTAACCTTTTTCGCACCTGCTTTATTATTTCCAGCCATTAAAACTAACCTACTTTCGTAAATGCTAATACTTGTTAATAGTTACCTTATTTCTTCTTGTTTGCGACCGTTCTTCTGGGACCCTTGCAAGTCCTTGCATTGGTCTTGGTCTTCTGTCCGCGGCAGGGAAGTCCCTTTCTGTGACGAACTCCTCTGTAGCAGCCGATCTCAGTGAGTCTCTTGATATTCATAGCGACCTCACGTCTGAGATCACCCTCGATGACCTGTGTTCTGTCGATGACATCACGGATCCTGGTAACCTCTGCATCAGTAAGATCCTTGCAGCGGGTATCGGGATTGACACCTGCCTCCTTAAGGATCCTTGTTGCTGAAGGTCTGCCTATACCGTAGATATATGTCAGTCCGATCTCGACACGTTTATCTCTGGGCAAATCAACACCGGCAATTCGAGCCATAAATGAGTATCTCCTTTCTGTAAATTTTATGATAAAAGCACTCCCTTATCAGGAGGCTTTTATGATAACAAAACCTTATCCCTGCACCTGCTTGTGCTTGGGATTCTCGCAAATAATGCGGATCTTTCCTTTACGCCTTACTACCTTGCACTTCTCGCAGATAGGCTTAACCGAACTCCTTACTTTCATGATGATATCCTCCTCTATTTAAAACGCATCCTTTAATCCCGCATAAAAACGTGATACTATCCTTGTTTTTCGATAAACAAGGAATCTGTGCAAAAAAAGAGCCGACGACTATCATAACACAGCCTGGACAGCTTTTCAAGGATTTAATTTATTTATCTCTCCAGGTTATCCTTCCCTTTGTGAGATCATAGGGAGACAGCTCTATCGTGACCTTATCTCCGGGAAGGATCTTTATAAAATTCATACGAAGCTTCCCTGAAATATGCGCCAGCACCTCATGGCCGTTCTCCAAAGTAACCCGGAACATGGCATTGGGCAGCTTCTCGATCACTTTTCCTTCTACTTCTATTACATCTGCTTTTGACATATATACCCCTTACTTCAAGATGCTTCTTATCGCTTCAAACACGTCTTCAGCATCCACTCTGCCGTCCACGGTATGGAGCACACCTTTTTTATCATAGAAATCAATAAGAGGCTGGGTCTGCTCATGATATACCTCAAGTCTCTTTTTGACCGTCTCAGGCTTATCATCTTCCCTGATGACAAGCTCCTCCCCGCACTCGTCACAGATCCCTTCCTTTTTGGGAGGAATAAACTCAATATGATATATAGCGTTGCATTTAGGGCAGGCCCTGCGTCCTGACATCCTGTTTATGATATTCTGATCGGGAACCTCAACATCTATGGCAAAGTCTATATTCTCACCAAGCCTCTTCAGCTCACTGTCGAGTGCCTCTGCCTGAGGTATTGTCCTCGGAAAACCGTCAAGAATATATCCTTTGCTGCAGTCCTCCTGCGACACCCTGTCGAGAAGCATCCTTACGGTGAGCTCGTCAGGAACAAGCTTTCCGGCATCCATGTAGCCCTTTGCCTCTTTGCCGAGCTCTGTTCCCTCCTTTATATTCTTACGGAAGATGTCTCCTGTAGAGATATGAGGCAGACCGTACTGATCTGCTATCTTATCAGCCTGTGTTCCTTTTCCTGCTCCGGGTGCGCCAAGCATCACTATCTTCATACTTACTCTCTCCTCTGTTTAAGCTGTCCGGGTCTGAACTCATGCCTTAAGTCGTCCGGTATTTCATCATTTACGATAAAAATCCCTTGTAATTTCTGACGACCATCTTTGATTCTATCTGCTTCAATGTCTCAAGGATGACACCGACTATGATGATAAGCGAGGTGCCTCCGAAGGTAACATTCGCATTGAACGCTCCATTGAAGAATATAGGTATCATCGCGACTATAACAAGTCCAACCGCACCGATGAATATGATGTAGTTAAGTATCTTTGTCAGATAATCACTGGTAGGCTTACCGGGTCTTATTCCGGGAATAAAACCGCCCTGCTTTTTCATATTATCTGCGATCTCAAGCGGATTGAATGTGATCGAGGTGTAGAAATAAGCAAAGAATATGACCAGAAGGATATAAACCAGCGCGCCAAGTGAATACCATGGTGTTGCTACATTAAACCAGTTGCTCGAGCTTAATGCCCTTAATATATGCCCCCAGACCGAGGTGCCGCCTGTCTTTCCGAAAAGCTGGGCTATGACGACCGGGAACTGCATTATCGATGAAGCAAAGATTATCGGTATTACATTTCCCGTATTTACCTTAAGGGGAATGTATGTGCTGTTTCCGCCATACTGCTTCCTGCCCTGCATCTTTTTTGCATACTGCACCGGTATCCTGCGCTCTGCATCATTAAGAAGGATCGTAAGCACGATCGTCACCAGTATTATTGCGAGGATGATCACAGCATTCAGTATCATGTAAGCCACAGGCCTTCCTGCTACGAACATTGTGTACAGGCTTGTCATATCATCCGGTATCCTTGAAACGATATTGATGGTAAGCACTATCGATATACCGTTT
The DNA here is from genome assembly GCA_947165275.1 of uncultured Lachnospiraceae bacterium. Taxonomy (GTDB): domain Bacteria; phylum Bacillota; class Clostridia; order Lachnospirales; family Lachnospiraceae; genus NK4A144. The sequence goes on from CAMUZQ010000005.1 coordinate 6,299, forward strand.
CCTACGCCGTATTCCGTGATCTGTTCGCCTATCCACATAAGGAAAGCGGAACCGGCTGTCAGCGTACAGATGACCAGGATCACATTAAGAGCATCATACTTCTCCAGTATGCCCTGTCTTCCGAAGCCGATAGCCATTGCAAGAGACTCAATAAGCGCAAGGCCTATCGTGACATACCTTGTGATGGAAACAAGCTTCTTTCTGCCCTCTTCGCCTTCCTTCTGCATTTCTTCCAATGCAGGTATGGCTATGGTCAGAAGCTGTATTATGATGCTGGATGTGATATACGGGGTTATATTCAATGCAAAAAGCGACATATTCTCGAAGGAACCGCCGGTGAAGGCATTGAAAAAGCTGAACGAATCGGAATCTCCCGTTATCTGTGAAAACCATTCCGCAAAGAAATCCCTGTTGATCCCGGGAACGGGCAGCTGACATCCCAAACGGACTACTATCAGCATCAGAAATGTAAAAATGATACCGTTTCTGATCTCTTTGATCTTGAAAGCATTACGTACTGTTTCAAACATCAGATCACCTCGGCTTTTCCACCCGCTGCTTCAATCTTTTGCTTAGCCGACTCTGAGAAGGCATTTGCCCTGACTGTCAGCTTCTTTGTGAGCTCTCCGTTGCCAAGGATCTTGAGACCATCCTTTGTATCCTTTATGATGCCTCTCTCAATGAGATCCTCGGATACGACAGTAGCGCCATCCTCGTAGAGCTGCTCAAGCTGTGATACGTTAAGAGTGACGATCTCCTTATGGTTATAATTCTTGAAGCCCCTCTTGGGAAGTCTTCTGTAAAGAGGCATCTGTCCGCCTTCAAACCCTATACGGGGTGCGCCGGATCTTGCCTTCTGTCCCTTGTGGCCATAACCCGCGGTCTTTCCGTTTCCTGATGCGTGACCACGTCCTTTTCTGTACCTGTTGCTTGTGGATCCCTTTGCGGGATGTAATTCATGAAGTTCCATTATTTCTCCTTTCGCTATGCGCAGACAAAGCCAGATGCTTCCGCATCCAACTTTTGTCCACTCGCTTAAATATGATATTTTACTATATGATCTATACTTCCTCTACCTTTACCAGATGCTTTACCTGCTTTATCATACCTCTGATCGCCTCGTTATCGGGCTGTACCACTGTATGATATGTCTTGTGAAGTCCCAAAGCCCTTACAGTCTTTTTGTGCTTGGGCAGCGCCGCTATAGTAGATTTGGCAAGCGTTATCTTAAGCTTCTTTTCCATTATGCACGCACCTCCTCTACCGACTTCCCTCTCTTACGGGCCACTTCCTCAGGGGATGTGATCTGCTGAAGAGCATCTATAGCCGCAAGCACGACATTCTGCTTGTTGTTTGAACCAAGTGACTTGGTACGGATATTTCTGATGCCGGAAAGCTCACAGACTATACGGGCCGGACCGCCGGCTATGATACCGGTTCCTTCAGGTGCTCTCTTTAAGAGGATCTGAGCTCCGCCGAAATGTCCGATGAAATCATGAGCGATAGAGCCATTCTCATCAAGAGCAACCGAGATCATATGCTTTTTTGCATCCTCTCTGCCCTTGCGGATAGCTTCAGGGATCTCGGTAGCCTTTCCGAGCCCTACGCCTACATGTCCTTCCTTGTCTCCTACAACCACCAGGGTGGAGAAGCGCATATTACGACCACCCTTAACGACCTTTGTGACTCTCTTGATGGTTACAACCTTGTCCTCGAGTCCGTCATTAGGCTCTTTGTCGTTTCTGGAATTTCTTCTTCTGTCTCTGTTATCTGCTTCCATCTGTCCTCTCCTTCCCTTAGAATTTAAGTCCGGCTTCACGAGCCGCATCGGCAAGAGCCTTCACCTTACCGTGATATATGAATCCGCCCCTGTCAAATACTACCTCTTCGATACCCTTGGCCTTTGCGCGTTCTGCGATGACCTTGCCTACGCACTCGGCTGCCTCGATATTATCGGTATATTTAACCTGGCTCTTTACATCCTTCTCTACAGTTGATGCCGCAACAAGTGTTGTAGCTGCGTCATCGTCTATTATCTGGGCATAGATGTTCTTATTGCTTCTGAACACCGCAAGCCTCGGCCTCTCGGCAGTACCGCTGAAACGGTTTCTGATGCGCATATGCTTTTTCTCACGCACCTTTGATCTTGATTTCTTCTTGATCATATCTGTCCTTTCCGCATAAAAAGATTTTGCTCTTTATGACTTACTTCTTACCGGTCTTACCGACCTTACGTCTGATCACTTCATCAGCATACTTGATGCCCTTGCCCTTATAAGGCTCCGGCGGCCTCTTGGCCCTGATGACAGCAGCGTACTGACCTACTGCCTCCTTACTGATACCGGATACGATTATCTGATTATCCTTAACCTCTGTTGTGATGCCCTCAGGATCCTCCATTACTACAGGATGTGAATACCCGAGTGAAAGGTTAAGTGACTTGCCCTGCTTAGCGGCCCTGTAACCGACACCGTTGATCTCAAGTGTCTTTGTATATCCCTCTGTGACACCTACAACCATGTTGTTGAGGAGAGACCTTGTAAGGCCGTGAAGCGCTCTTGTCTCCTTCTCGTCATTGGGTCTTTCCACTGTGAGCTGTCCATTCTCCTGCTTGATCGTAAGCATCGCAGGAAGCGCTCTTGTAAGCTCTCCCTTGGAGCCCTTTACAGTCACTGTATTATTTTCTGCCACACTGATCGTTACTCCCGACGGTATGGCGATAGGCATTTTTCCGATTCGTGACATGCCCGCAACCTCCTATCTGATATTTACCATACAAAAGCAAGAACTTCTCCGCCGACTCCCAGCTCTCTTGCCTTCTTGTCTGTTATTACTCCCTTGTTTGTAGAGATGATAGCGACTCCGAGTCCCCCGAGAACCTTCGGAAGCTCATCCTTGCCTGCGTAAATACGCAGACCGGGCTTGGATATCCTCTTTAATCCTGTAAGGACCTTTTCCTTTTTGTTGTCGTTATACTTCAGCTCGATCTTTATATTCTTAAAGCCGTTTACTGCATCTACAAGCTCAAAACTTCTGATGTATCCCTCATCATGAAGGATGCCCGCTATGGCAAGCTTCATCTTTGATGCAGGGATCTCGACTGTATCATGTTTTGCAGTATTTGCATTACGTATTCTTGTAAGCATATCTGCAATCGGATCATTAGTCGTAAGCATTTATTTGATCTCCTTTCTTATTACCATGAAGCTTTTCTTATTCCGGGTATCTGACCCTTATAGGCCAACTCTCTAAAGCAAATACGGCAGATACCGTATTTCCTGAGAACGGCATGAGGACGTCCGCATATCCTGCAGCGAGTATATGCCCTTGTTGAGAACTTGGGCTTTCTTTGCTGCTTTCTTTTCATCGATAATTTTGCCATATTATACTGCCTCCTGTTTCTCAAACGGCATATTAAAGAGTCTTAAAAGCTCTCTTGCCTCTTCATCAGTCTTAGCCGTAGTAACGATTATGACATCCATTCCTCTGATCTTGTCGATCTTATCGTACTCGATCTCGGGGAATATGATCTGCTCCTTTATACCAAGGGCATAATTTCCACGTCCGTCAAAGGAATTTGCGGAAACGCCTCTGAAGTCACGGACTCTGGGAAGAGCCAGATTGACAAGCCTGTCAAGGAAATCATACATCTTGTCTCCCCTTAAGGTGACCTTGCAGCCGATCTGCATGCCTTCTCTTATCTTGAAGTTTGCGACTGCCTTCTTTGCTTTGGTCGTTACTACATGCTGGCCGGTGATCTTTTCAAGATCCGTTACTGCAGAATCAAGCAGCTTGGCATTATCCTTTGCCTCACCTACGCCCATGTTCACTACGATCTTTTCAAGCTTGGGGATCTCCATTACATTCTTATAGCCGAATTTCTTCTTCATGGCATCCCTTATCTCTGAATTATATATATCTTTATATCTGCTCAATTTTCAGGCCTCCTTCTCAGTCTATGACATCGCCGGTGGACTTGGCGATGCGGACCTTCTTGTCCCCGTTTATCTGGAAGCCGACACGGGTAGGCTTACCATTATGTACATACATAACATTCGAAGCATCTATCGTGCTTTCCTTCTGGCTTATACCTCCATCCGGATTGGCTGCAGAGGGCTTCTCATGCTTTGTGACCATGTTCACTCCCTCTACTACAAGCCTGCCGTGCTTCTTATCTACGGAAAGAACCTTTCCCTGCTTGCCTTTGCTTCTTCCTGCGATCACCTGTACGGTATCGCCCTTCTTTATCTTTGATGTCGCCATGATGACCTCCTTATAATACCTCGGGTGCCAGTGAGACGATCTTCATGAACTGCTTATCACGAAGCTCACGAGCTACAGGCCCGAAAATACGTGTTCCTCTTGGCGTATTGTCATCTTTTATGATGACTGCCGCGTTCTCGTCAAAACGGATATATGAACCGTCCTTGCGGCGTATGGATTTTACCGTACGTACTACTACTGCCTTTACGACATCACCCTTCTTGACTACTCCTCCGGGTGTCGCATCCTTTACGGTAGCGGTGATTATATCACCTACGCTGGCATATCTTCTGGTTGAGCCTCCCATAACCCTGATTGTAAGGAGCTCTTTTGCACCGGTATTGTCAGCGACTCTGAGTCTTGTTTCCTGCTGTACCATCTTACTCTCCTTTCAGGTTTATTTTGCTCTCTCTACGATCTCGACAAGTCTCCATCTCTTGGTCTTTGAGAGGGGACGGGTCTCCATTACCTTGACTGTATCTCCGACATTTGCTTCATTATTCTCGTCATGTGCATGAAGCTTGTAGGTACGTTTCACGATCTTCTTATAAAGGGGATGACGTACGTTGTCCTGAACAGCTACAGTGATGGTCTTGTCCATCTTGTTGCTTGTGACCTTACCTGTACGGGTCTTTCTCAGATTTCTCTCTTCCACGTTTATCTCCTTTCCGATCAGGCTTCAGCCGATTTCTCGGTGATGACCGTCTGAATACGTGCTATGTTCTTCCTGACCTCCTTGATGCGGGACGTATTGTCAAGCTGATTCGTCGCATTCTGGAAGCGAAGGTTAAAAAGCTCTTTCTTTGCTGCGGTGAGATCGCCTGCCAGCTCTGTCCCTGACTTCGCTCTGAGATCCTCTAAATACTTATCTCTTTTCATTAGTTGTCACCGCCTTTCGCCGCTACCTCTGCAGCAAGATCCTTTTTAGAATAGATCTTGCACTTGCAGGGAAGCTTGTGTGAAGCAAGTCTCAATGCCTCTCTTGCAATATCCTCTGACACGCCTGCTATCTCAAACATTACTCTTCCGGGCTTAACTACAGCTACCCAGTACTCAAGCGCACCTTTTCCGGATCCCATTCTGGTCTCGGCAGGCTTTGCTGTCACCGGCTTATCCGGGAAGATCTTGATCCATACCTGACCGCCACGCTTGATATATCTTGTCATGGCAACACGGGCTGCCTCTATCTGATTTGATTTGATCCAGCAGGGCTCGAGAGCGACGATACCATACTCACCGTATGAGATTGTATTGCCCGAATTTGCCTTGCCTCGCATCGTCCCGCGCATTTGCTTACGATGCTTTACTCTCTTTGGCATTAACATTATCTGTCACCCTCCCTCCTGTTGTTTCGTCTTCTGTTATTATTTCTTGCATTGGGATCCTCAGGCATATCATCCTCGGATACAGCGTATTTATGCTTCCCGAGCACCTCATCCTTGTAGATCCAGACCTTGACGCCGATCTTTCCATATGTCGTATCAGCCTCTGCAAAGCCATAATCGATATCAGCCCTTAAGGTCTGCAGCGGGATGGTTCCCTCTGAATAGAACTCCCTGCGGGCGATATCAGCTCCGCCGAGTCTTCCCGAAACGCTGGCCTTGATACCCTTCGCTCCGTTCTTCATTGTCCTCTGCATTGCTGACTTCATTGCACGTCTGAAGGATACACGGTTTTCAAGCTGTCCTGCTATATTCTCGGCAACCAGCTGGGCATCCTTATCGGGACGTCTTACCTCTCTTACATCAAGCACGAGAGTGTCCTTGGAGAGCTTCTGGAGCTTCTTCTTGGTTTTCTCGATCTCAGCTCCTCCCTTGCCCATTATGATACCGACCTTAGCCGCATATACTATGACCTTAGCCCTGCCTGCTGCTCTTTCAATCTCGACTCTTGAGATGCCTGCCTGATACAGCTCCTTTTTGAGGAACTCTCTGATCTTATAGTCCTCTACGAGGTTGTCCGCAAACTCTGTATCAGATGCGAACCATCTCGAACTCCAATCCTTTATGATACCTACTCTGAGGCCATGGGGATTTACTTTCTGTCCCATAAATTAGCTCCTTTCATCCAGTACAACGTTGATATGGCTCATCCTCTTTAAGATCCTGTATGCGCGTCCCTGTGCCCTCGGCTGCACACGCTTGAGCATAGGGCCCTGTGTTGCATAACACTCTGCTATATAGAGCTTTGAGCGATCCATCCCGTTGTTATTCTCTGCATTGGCTATTGCTGAATTAACGAGCTTCAATATGACCTCTGATGCATATCTGGGGCTGTATGTAAGTATCGCTGTCGCCTCGTCCACACTCTTGCCTCTTATCGCATCCAATACGAAGCATGCCTTCTGTACCGGAATTCTTGCATAGGATAACCTGGCGTGCGGTCTCTTTTCCCTATTGTTTTCGTTTCTCTCCCTTTTTATCTGGGATCTATGTCCTTTTGCCATGGATTACTGACCTCCTTCCCTATTATCCTTATTTCACACCTGATTTTGATTCAGATGCTGCATGTCCGCGGTATGTCCTTGTAGCAACGAACTCACCGAGCTTATGTCCGACCATGTCCTCTGTAACATATACAGGCACATGCTTCCTTCCGTCATGTACCGCTATCGTATGTCCTACGAATGAAGGAAAGATTGTGGAGCGGCGAGACCAGGTCTTTATGACCTCTTTCTTGCCTGATGCATTCATGGCATCTATCTTTTTCAAAAGGCTTTCATCCGCAAACGGTCCCTTTTTTATTGAACGTGACATCTGTCTTTCCCTCCTTAACTTAATGCCTTACCGTTTCTTCTTCTCACTATCAGCTTGTTGCTTGCCTTCCTGGACTTCCTTGTCTTATATCCAAGAGCGGGCTTGCCCCAAGGAGTAGAGGGTCCGGGACGTCCGATAGGAGCACGTCCCTCACCACCTCCGTGCGGGTGGTCGTTCGGGTTCATGACCGAACCGCGGACCGTAGGACGGATGCCCATATGACGTATGCGTCCTGCTTTACCGTAATTTATAAGATTATGATCGATATTTCCGACAGTTCCTATTGTTGCCCTGCAGTCGATGGGAACCATCCTCATCTCGCCTGAAGGAAGCTTAAGTGTTGCGTATTTTCCTTCTTTTGCCATGAGCTGTGCCGATGTTCCGGCGCTGCGTACCATCTGTCCGCCCTTTCCGGGATACATCTCGATGTTGTGAACCTCTGTACCTACAGGTATGAACCTGAAGGGAAGGCAGTTTCCTACTCTTATTTCGGCCTCAGGTCCGTTCATGATGGTCATGCCGTCCTTGAGCCCGTTGGGAGCCAGTATGTATCTCTTCTCCCCGTCTGCATATATGAGCAGAGCTATATTTGCTGTCCTGTTAGGATCGTACTCGATACCTGCAACCTTTGCCGGGATACCGTCCTTATCATTTCTCTTGAAATCGATGATCCTGTATTTCTGCCTGTTTCCGCCGCCTCTGTGACGTACCGTGATCTTGCCCTGATTATTTCTTCCAGAGTTCTTTCTCTTTGAAACCAACAGTGATTTCTCCGGAGTCTTCTTTGTGATCTCTGAGAAATCAGACCCCGTCATATTTCTTCTTGACGGTGTATAGGGCTTATATGTTTTTATTCCCATCTCTAATTTCCTTTCTGTATCTGAATACTTTTATCGTCCGGCTTCCGGGTCAATCTGCCGGGCATATCTTTATCTCAGATGATTTGCCGTTTCATCAAAGTCCTGCAAAGATCTCAATATCCTTTGAATCCCCGGTAAGCTTGACTATTGCCTTCTTTTTCTTTGCCGTCATTCCCACCGTGTAGCCTCTCCTGCGCTTTTTGCCCTGCAGGTTCATCGTATAGACCTTCTCTACCTTTACTCCGTCAAACATCTTCTCGACGGCTTCCTTTATCATCACCTTGTTTGCCTCAGGAGAAACATAGAATGTATATTTCTTCTCAGCCTGAAGGTTCATGGACTTCTCTGTGATCACAGGACGAAGTATCACATCGTAATATTTAATGTCAGCCATTATGCGTATACCTCCTGTATCTTCTCCACAGCCGCCTTCGTAGCAACGACCGTGCTGTACTTCATGATATCGTATGTATTGATGCTGTTTGCCTGGGCAGTAGCAACCTTGGGAAGGTTCCTTGCCGAAAGGATCACATTCCTGTCAAGTGAATCAAGCACCAGAAGAGCCTTATCCACCTTCAGCGCGTCGAGCACCTTTTTCATCTCCTTTGTCTTGATGCCCTCAAGCTTGAGATCATCGAGAACTATCAGCTTCTCTGCCTCGACTCTGGATGTGAGCGCGCTCTTCAACGCGATCCTCTTCTCCTTTTTATTAAGCTTGAAGCTGTAATCCCTGGGAACAGGCGCAAATACCACACCGCCGTGTCTCCACTGAGGAGATCTTGTAGAACCCTGTCTTGCATGTCCTGTACCCTTCTGTCTCCAGGGCTTCCTTCCGCCGCCGGAAACCTCCGACCTTGTCTTTGCCTTCTGTGTACCCTGACGATTGTCTGCAAGATACTGGGTTACTGCCATATGTATGAGATGTTCATTGACCTTGATGCCGAAAACATTATCATCAAGCTCCATTGAGCCTGTCTCTTTTCCTGTCATGTCATAGACTTTTACGTTAGCCACCTTAGTTTCCTCCTTCCTTTCGATTATTTAGAGACCTTGGTAGTCTCTTTGATCGTTATCAGGCCCTTCTTGGGTCCGGGAACCGCACCCTTGATGAGCAGCAGGTTTTTCTCGGCATCCGCACGCACAACCTCGAGATTGCGGACCGTAACCTGTACGGAACCCATATGTCCGGGCATCCCCTTGCCCTTGAATACACGGCTGGGTGAGGATGTAGCTCCGTTTGATCCCTGATGACGATGGAACTTGGAACCATGCTTCATGGGTCCTCTGTGCTGACCCAGTCTCTTGATGGCACCCTGGAATCCCTTTCCTTTTGATATAGCCGTAGCGTCGACCTTATCGCCAACCTCGAATATATCCGCCTTTATCTCAGCGCCTAATTCGTAATCAGAGCAATTCTCAAATCTGAACTCCCTGACGAACTGCTTAGGCTCCACGCCTGCTTTCTTGAAATGTCCCATCTCGGGCTTATTCGCGCCATGTCTGTGTGCTACGGACTTCGCACCGCCCTTGTCCTTGGTAACTATCTTTTCCTTCTTGTCGCCAAAGCCTACCTGGACAGCCTCATAACCGTCATTCTCGATAGTCTTAAGCTGGGTTACGACACAGGGGCCGGCTTCCAGAACCGTTACCGGTATCATCACGCCGTTCTCATCAAAGATCTGTGTCATACCTACTTTTTTCGCAAGTATCGCTTTCTTCATCTTTTATCTTGTCCTTTCTGCGCCTCGGAACACCTTCCTTTGTGTTCAATACGCACTTCCTGATTTTTAATTCTTTTCCTTCATCTTTATGTCGATATGAACGCCTGCAGGCATCTCAAGACGCTGAAGCACGTCCACAGTCTTCTGTGTGGGCGCGATGACATCGATGAGCCTCTTGTGCGTTCTCTGCTCGAACTGCTCTCTGGAATCCTTGTACTTATGCACCGCACGAAGGATCGTGACCACCTCTTTCTTTGTAGGAAGGGGAACAGGACCGGAAACATCGGAACCATTCTTCCTTACTGCCTCGATGATCTTTGCTGCAGACTGATCAACAAGCTCATGGTCATATGCCTTGAGTGTGATCCTCATTACCTGTTTTGCCATAAAAAAAGTCGCCTCCTTAAATTATGATTGCTTTGGTCGGTGACTGTACACATTGCCGCGTGTGTCCTTATATATATAAAACACGAAATACGGCCATATTATGTCCGGAGCCAGTTCCCTCAGGCTTTGCCCCATCCAATATCTGTACAGTGACTTCGTCGCCAGTATCTGTGAATCTGCAGACTATATGATATCTGTCTGCAGCTCCTTGACTTGACATTCGCTCCACGAAATTACCTGTCCAGCCTGGGTCTGAATACCTTAACGTATTCGCGTCGACAGCAACTTCCGCTTCCCAGCTATCGCGTCACGGCAAGAGCTAGATTATCACAGTTTGGAAAGCAATGCAAGAAAAAAATAAAGAAACTTGAAAATATTACGGAAAATCGGATATTTTGCGGCCATTTCACCTGAAAAACACAAGGCCGGCAGACTCAGTACGCAAAAACAAAATAGTTCACAAAGGTCATCACAAGGTTATTATTATATAGAAGCTTTACAAACGGATTTCCGTTAACTGCCTCAAAAAAGCCCGGCAGCTCTTTGGGACCGTATATCAGCAGCAGGAAGAAAAAGCTCCCCCATATCAGTACCAAACCTCCCACGAAACCGAATACTCCGCCCAGCAAACGGTTTACTGTACCTATCACCGGCGCATCCCCCACTATCCTGAAGAGTCTGAGCACGGTCTTTATCAGCCACCGGAGCAGGAAGAAGGTCACTCCGAAAGCCACCACATCCACCACGGCATCATTGATTGCAAAGCCTGTCACATCTCCCAGAACATCCTCCTTGAATATGGGAAAGGCGACTGTCATCAGCCAGAATGAAAGAAAGGCCGATACCAGAGGAATAAGCGCACGGATCAGACCGGCCCGTCTTCCTGCAAAGAAGCATATGAGCAATACTGCTATTATTATCAGAAACAAAGTGTTCGGATTCATATCTTATTCCTATCTCACAAGCTGTATGAGCTTCACTGTCTCCCGGTTTACCAGGATATAACGTCTGGCCTTGTCTGTAGGCGATACAAGGAGTGTAGAATCATCCAGGGGTCCGTCATATTTAACCACTCCCTTCATATCATATATTATCATATGCGTATCGCTGTATATCACGATCCGGCTCTTGTTTACCTGTACATCGATATAATTTATATCGAAGGGTATGGTGAGCAGCTCCTCTCCCGCCAGATTGAAAACAGATGCAGTATACCCTCCTTCAATTGTGCTCTCTTTCACAAGCACGATACGGTCTTCGCTGTAAAAAACGCCCTTTATCCGCGTACCGAAGGAATATTCATATTTTTTTTCCGGCTTCTGGTCTCCGGAAAATATCACCATTTTTTCTGTGCCGACACAAAATGCCGTGGAATCATTGAGGAATTTCACCCTGGGTATCAGCATTCCCTCAAAATCATATCCGCTCATATAATGGTCGCTTTCATTCGCCCCCACCTCTCCGAAATTGTAGAAAGCAACCGAGCTTCTCATATTGGCCCCTTCCACCCGGGTATATGCCACCGCGAGCAGATAGCCGCTCGGAGAGATAGATATATCCATCGGATAGCCGCTCTCTGCCATGGTGCATTTGATGGAAGCAAGCTCTTCACCGGTCTTGTCAAAAAGCCGGATCCATGAGGTCCCCGAGTCCTCGAGAACGGCCGCCACCACACCCTGTCTGGAGACGCACAGATCCATGACAGGCAGCTTGGTCGCTACCTTGCTCATATCATCCGACGCTGATGCAATATAGATCTCCGTCCCCTGTTTATCCGCTATAGCTACGCAGTCTCCGCAGGTTGCCGCCTGTGGATCCTGCATTTCATAGGTGACATTCCATATGGCCTTGCCGTTTCCTTCAAAGGCTTCGGCTCCGTCTCTGGACAGCTTCAGCACATGGCCGTTATAGGCAATGTAGCTTGATGTATCCGAATCCTGCCGCATGGCCTTGGACAGGATCTCATAATCATTAAAGGTGGTATTCTGATACAGATGATGTACGATCCAGATGACAGAAATCAGGGCCGCGATAAGAGCCACGACCCTGAGTAATTTTTTAATACGGTGCATCAAGATCTCTCTGTCAGCACTTCTGTCATTATTTGATCTGTTTCCTTTTACTAAAGTAAATCCCGACATGCGCGGATTATAACATATTTTTTATCTGTCCGTAAATTCCCTTTCCGTCCAGCTCATACTTCTCAAGCAGACCGGACCATGTTCCGGACTCACCAAACACATCCTTCATACCGATCCTGTGAACCTCGACAGGGTGCTTTTCTGCTGTAAGCTCAGCAACAGCCGATCCGAGACCGCCTATTATCGTAGCCTCCTCCACAGTGAATATCTTGCCGGTCTCACTGGCAGCCTTGAGGATGATATCCTCGTCAAGAGGCTTTATAGTATGGATATTTATCACTCTTACGGAGGTGCCGTCAGCTTCCAGCATCTTCGCAGCCTCAAGCGCATAGTTCACCTCCACGCCTGTGGCAACGATCGTGATATCCTTGCCGTCCTTCAAAAGTATGCCTTTTCCAAGCTCGAACTTGTAATCAGGTCTGTCATTTATCACAGGAGTCGCCGCACGGCTGGTCCTCATATAAAACGGCCCCTGCATATCAAGAGCAGCCTTGACTGCAGCCTTGGTCTCCACATCATCAGAAGGGCAGACCACGGTCATTCCCGGGATCGTCCTCATAAGCGCCAGATCCTCCATACACTGATGGGAAGCGCCGTCCTCACCTACAGTGATACCTGCATGTGTCGCGCCGATCTTTACATTCAAATGAGGATATCCGATGGAATTCCTTACCTGCTCGAAGTTTCTTCCCGAAGCAAACATCGCAAAGGAGCTGATAAATGGTATCTTGCCGCAGGTAGCAAGTCCTGCCGCGATACCCGTCATATCCGCCTCCGCTATACCGCAGTCGATATGTCTGTCAGGGAATTTCTTCTGGAATATACCCGTCTTGGTAGCATTAGCAAGGTCCGCATCAAGAACCACAAGATCCGGATACTGATCTCCAAGCTCCGCCAATGCTTCTCCGTAGCTCTGCCTGGTGGCTACTTTTTTGATCTCATCACTCATTTCAAGCCCTCCTCTATCTTGTCGAGGTCTGCCATAGCTACGGCATACTGCTCGTCATTAGGTGCTGTCCCGTGCCAGCTTACATTATTCTCCATGAAGGACACGCCCTTGCCCTTTACAGTCTTTGCCACGATACAGGTAGGCTGGCCCTTGGTAGCCCTTGCCTCATCGAAGGCCTTCTCTATCTGGTCGAAATCATTCCCGTCTATATTGATCACGTGGAAATTGAATGCCTCAAACTTCTTATCTATAGGATAAGGAGAGCAGACCTGGTCTATGGGACCGTCGATCTGCAGATTATTATTGTCCACGATCACGCAGAGATTATCCAGTCCTTTTGCTCCGGCAAACATGGCTGCCTCCCAGATCTGGCCCTCCTGAAGCTCGCCGTCGCCGCAAAGGCAGTAAACCCTGTAGTCCCTGCCATCGAGCTTCGCAGCAAGAGCCATTCCGTCAGCTGCGGAAAGACCCTGTCCGAGAGATCCCGAGGACATATCTATACCGGGTACATCATTCATATTGGGATGTCCCTGAAGCTTCGAGCCAAGCTTCCTGAGTGTTGTGAGCTCCTCTACAGGGAAATAGCCTCTGTTGGCCATTGCAGAATAAAGTCCCGGAGCCGTGTGTCCCTTTGAAAGCACAAATCTGTCTCTGTCAGGCTTCCTCGGATCCTTGGGATCGATATTCATCTCCTTAAAATACAGATAAGTGAAAATGTCTGCTGCGGAAAGTGAGCCGCCGGGATGACCTGCTTTTGCCGCATGTACCGCTGTAACTATGCCCTTACGGACCTTTACCGCGGTCTGCTGAAGTTCTTTTTTGTCCATATTTCCTCCTAACTTATATTATTCTGATCCCTGCGCGGGGACAATCTCTCTCCGCGCAGGAAGTCGTGATAACAGATTTATTTCCCCTGACCGTAATATGCATTCTCACCATGCTTACGATAGTAATGCTTATCCATGAGATGCTGGGGAGTGGGCTCTACTCTGGGCTCTATCGTCTCAGTACGGCATGCCATCATGGCAACAACCTCAAGCACAACCGCACAGTGTACTGCATCCGCTGCATCCTTGCCCCAGGTAAAGGGTCCGTGATTTTTGCAGAGAACAGCCTGTATCGCATTATGATCCTTATCCTTGAAATAATCCGTGATCAGAACGCCTGTGTTTTTCTCGTAGCCTTCGTCCATCTCCTTCTGAGTCAGAACCCTCAGGCAGGGAACACTTCCATAGAAATAATCCGCATGTGTAGTGCCGTAGCAGGGGATCGATCTGCCTGCCTGGGCCCAGCTTGTAGCCCAGGGGCTGTGAGTATGCACAACTCCGCCGATATCATCGAATTTGCTGTAAAGCTCGGCATGAGTTGCCGTATCCGATGAAGGATTGAGCTTTCCCTCGACCTTATTGCCGTCAAAATCCACAACTACCATGTCATCCGGTGTGAGGTCTTCATAGGGAACCCCCGAGGGCTTGATGACAAAAAGCTTCTTCTCTCTGTCCACTCCGCTCACATTACCCCAGGTGAAGGTCACCAGATCGTGCTTCGGGAGCAGCATATTTGCTTCATATACTTCCTTTTTCAGTTCCTCAAGCATTTTCTTTCTCCTCTTTCCTCTTCAAAGCCTCAATATGTTGAAAACCTGTATTCCGTGGTCGTATCATACTTCTGTCCGGCATCAAATACCGGCTTCTCAAAACCGGGCTGGTTGATCGCATCGGGAGCATACTGGGTCTCGAGACAGAGTGCCTGTCTCTTGTCATACTTCACGCCGCCCTTGCCGGTCTGGGGAGATATGCAGTTGCCTGCATAGAACTGTATGCAGGGAAGATCCGTATAAACCTCCATCTTAACCCCGGATCTGTCACATTTGACCTCGGCAGCCTTCGAAAAATCACCTGTCAGATGATCCAGCACGAAATTGTGATCATATCCCTGAACCAGTGTAAGCTGCTCTATATCATCATCTATGCTCTTTCCTATCTCTCTGAAATCGGTGAAATCAAAAACCGTACCCTCAACCTTGGTTATCTCTCCTGTAGGTATAGCGCCGGCTACCACCGGAGTATACTGATGTGAATACAGCTTAAGCTCATGATCATGTATGGAGCTTGAAAGATCTCCGCTCAGATTGAAATATGAATGATTTGTACAGTTGATCAGTGTCTTCTTGTCGGATACTCCTTCATAGCGGATCTTCAGTCCGTTATCATCCGTGAGGGTATAGGTTACTGTCATATCCAGCTTTCCGGGGAATCCGCCGTCTCCATCAGGACTGGTAAACTTAAACTCTACCGAGTTTCCGTCCTGTCTGCCTTCCCAATGCATCTTGTGGAAGCCCGTGTCTGCATCGGTATGAAGGTTGTTCTTGCCGTCATTCACCGGAAGCTTGTATTCCTTGCCGTCCAGGACAAATCTTGCATCATTGATGCGGTTTGCCATCCTTCCGATACAGGCTCCGAAGAAGCAGCTGTTCACCTTGTACTCTTCCGGAGAATCAAAGCCCATGACGATATCCTTGATATTGCCATCCTTGTCCGGGACCCATATCTCCATGATATTGGCACCGAAATCCGTCACCTTGACCTTCATCCCGTTCTTGTTTGTCAGTTCAAATACCTTGTGCTCCATTACCCGCCTCCTATATATAAATTCTTTTTTTGTTTCACAACTCAACCCGCCCGTCAAGCGCCCTGAGGAGTGTTATCTCGTCTATATTCTCAAGATCTCCCCCCACCGGAACACCGCTCGCTATCCTTGTGACCTTTATCCCGGAAGGCTTGATGAGCTTGCTTATATACATCGCCGTGGTCTCACCCTCAAGCGAAGAATTGGTAGCTATGATCACCTCATTGATACTCCCGGACTGAAGCCTGGACATCAGCTCCTTGAGCCTGATATCATTGGGACCGATCCCCAGCATAGGCGATATCGCGCCCTGAAGGACATGATATACTCCGGAATATTTCCCCGTCTTTTCATATGCCTGCATGTCCCTGGTATCCTCCACAACCATGATGGTCGTATGATCCCTGGTATCATTGCTGCACACCGGACAGGTCTCTGCATCCGTAAGCGTAAAGCACTCCCTGCAGAAATGCACATTCTCTCTGGCATCGATGATAGCGTCAGTCAGGCGCCGGACCCTGTCCTTAGGCATCCTGATAAGATGATCTGCAAGTCTGCCCGCGGACTTCTCTCCAATGCCGGGAAGAGCAGCCAGCTCCTCGACGAGCCTGTTCATCTTTCCGGAATACAGCTTCATGGCAGTTACATCAGTCCTCCAAGCCCGCCCGTGAGGCTTCCCATAACCGCAGCCGACGCATCATCTGCCTGCTTCATGGCCTCATTCACAGCTGCGATTATCATATCCTGAAGCATCTCGACATCCTCCGGATCGCAGGCCTCAGGTGAAATGGTTATCTTTGTAAGCTCCTTCTTTCCGGAGACTGTCACCTCTACGGCCCCGCCGCCGGCAGAGGCTGTATACTCTTTACCCTCCAGCTCCTCCTGCTTTTCAGCCATCTGACGCTGCATCCGCTGCGCCTGCTTCATCAGATTGTTCATATTGCCGGGCATGCCTCCGCCCGGGAATCCTCCCCGCTTAGCCATATACGTTTACTCCTTGTCGCTTATTTTAATATCATCATAATTGATCAGAGACTCCAGATCGGGAAATTTAGTATCAGGATCCTCTCCCCTGGCCGGTCCGTATATCTCAAAATCAACATTCTTCTTTATCTCCCGCTCCAGGATCTCCGTAAGATCAGCCGAATTGGCCTTCAGGGATCCGGACGATATCTCGTCCTTGCAGACGATCACAAGCTTTTTCCCCTCCAGCGACGGCTTGGCTTCCCTGAGTATGCCCCTTACTATATCCTTTGAATCACTGACTATCCTGCCCCAGTTGTCACAGACCATGCGCACATCCTCAGGCAGGGCATCCGGCAGGGGAACCTTTTTTACCGGCGCAGCCGGCCTGCTTCCCTGTCCTGCAGCCGCTCCGGACACCTTTACACCCTCGCGCTCCATCCGGTCAAGCTTCCTCTCTATGACAGCCAGTCTCTGTCTCGTCGAGGCCGCATCATCCTGCATCTCCGGATGCATCAGACGCACTATGGCGATCTCTGTCAGGGTTTTTTTCTGTGAAGAATACCTTATCTCAGACGAAAGCTCGGAGAAGATCCGGATATACCGCATGATGGTCTCTGTCTCAAACCTCTTTGCCAGGACCTTCATCTGATCATAGGTATCTGAAGAAACACCGAGGATATCAGCTATATCAGCCCCTGTGGAACCATCGGCCGATATCAGCAGAAGATTTCTCAGGTATGAAATGAAATCACCTACAAACGCCTGGATCTCCCGCCCTTTCATAAAGGCGTCATCCAGGATCTCCACAGCAGACTTCAGATCAGCCGCTGCCACCGCATCCATCATGGACGCAAATACAGAGGTGTCCACCGCTCCCAGGATCTCAAGAGTCCGGTCATAGGTAAGTCTCTCTCCCAGAGTAAAAGCCATACACTGATCCAGAAGAGACAATGCATCCCTCATGGAGCCGTCCGCCTGTCTTGCGATGAAAGAAAGCGCCATGTCCTCCGCGCTGCCATCCTCCGAAGCCAGTATATTTTTCATCCGGGCGACAAGCGTGTCTGCCTTCATGCGGTGAAAATCATACCTCTGGCATCGGGAAAGGATCGTGATGGGAACCTTCCCTACCTCTGTCGTTGCCAATATGAACAATGCGTACTCCGGCGGTTCTTCCAGTGTCTTTAAAAGAGCATTGAAAGCTCCGCCGGAAAGCATATGAACCTCGTCTATTATATAGACCTTTTTTTTGCCTCTCTGGGGACTGTAGGCTATCTCCTCTATTATGGTACGGATATTGTCTACGCCATTATTTGACGCTGCATCGATCTCGATGACATTCATCAGGGAGCCGTCCGCTATGCCTCTGCACATGACGCACTCACCGCAGGGACTTCCGTCAGGCCTTATATCCTCGCAGTTCACCGCCCTTGCAAATATCTTTGCGACGGTGGTCTTGCCTGTACCTCTGGTGCCCGTAAAAAGATAGGCGTGCGCAAGCCTGTCAGAAGTTATCTGATTCCCGAGAGCCCTTGTTATCGCATCCTGACCGGCGACATCCGCAAAAAACTGCGGTCTGTACTTTCTGTAAAGAGATTGATAAGCCATCTGTTTCAGTATCAGTCTCCGAAGGAAATGCCGAGCATCTTTGCTTCTTTTATGATAGCAGCATTGGGATCAAGGCTCTTGAGCTTGCCTGCCACCTCATCAAGAGGAACCTTGACGATCTCTCTGTTCTTGTAGCCGACCATGAACCCGTACTCACCCTTGAGTATCAGCTTGCCTGCCTCTGACCCGAGACGAGAAGCAAATACTCTGTCATAGGAATCCGGCGCTCCGCCTCTCTGGATATGTCCGGGAACCGTGACTCTGACCTCTTTGCCTGTCTTTTTCTGGATCTTCTCAGCAATCTCATAGGAAACGGAAGGATATTTCGCCTTGGCGACCTTCTCCTTATATTCCTTCTTTGAAAGCTTGGCATCCTGCTTGCTTATCGCGCCCTCAGCCACTACTATGATAGTGAACTTGGCGCCTCTCTTCTTTCTGAGCTCTATCGCATCTACGATCTTATCAATATCATAAGGTATCTCCGGAATAAGGATGATGTCGGCTCCGCCGGCCATACCGGCATTCAGCGGGAGAAATCCGACCTTGTGTCCCATGATCTCCACAATGAACACCCTGCCGTGTGAATCTGCAGTAGTATGAATATAATCAATGGTCTGGGTTGCGATATCAACTGCACTCTGGAAGCCGAAGGTCATATCCGTGCCCCAGAGGTCATTATCAATAGTCTTCGGAAGAGTGACTATATTAAGCCCCTCCTCACGGAGCAGATTTGCCGTCTTATGAGTTCCGTTTCCTCCGAGGATGACCAGGCAGTCAAGACGAAGCTTATAATATGAATGCTTCATTGACTCAACCTTATCCCTGCCGTCCTCATCCGGCTCTCTGATCGTCTTAAAAGGTACTCTTGAGGTACCGAGGATCGTGCCTCCTCTGGTGAGAATGCCGGAGAAATCAGAGATATCAAGCATCCTGTACTCGCCATAGATCAGACCCCTGTAACCGTCAAGGAATCCGTACAGCTCGATCTGCTCACCGGAATTGACCAGTGATTTGACGACCCCTCTCATAGCCGCATTAAGTGCCTGACAGTCGCCGCCGCTAGTAAGTAACCCAATACGCTTCATATACCAACCCCCTATACTTTTAGTTATGATGTAAGGATATCCCGCATCATTTAATTAAAGAAATACAGTGAATATCATTATATCATAATATGCACTGTCAAACCAGTTCACAGTCCCACATTGCAATATCGGTGTCGGCAAATACAGACTGGATCCTCTCCTGCAGCTCGGCTTTTCTGACCCCCTTTTTAAGGACCACCTGAAGGAAGCCTCCGCCGCCGGCGCCGCAGATCATCTTTCCTGCAAGAAGATCCTCGCATGTATCAAAGATCTGATCGATCAGGGTATTGGTGCTTCCTGCATCTATAAGCTTTGAAAGCTCCCAGTGACGGTTAAGCAGCTCTGCGAAAGCATCTATATTTCCGCGCTCAAGCTCGAAACGCTGCAGGGCCGCATTTCTCTGTATCTCATTGAGGGCATATACCGTATCCGGCTCGTTTCCGATATAACGTCCTACCACATCACGCAGCAGATTCCGCGCAAGTCTCCTCTGACCTGTATATATGAGGGTAAACCTTTCATTCAATTCTTTACGCACAGCTTCTGAAAGCTCCAGGTGTGTGACAGACAGATCCTGCTTCAGACCGGGCTTCGAGGTGATATACTTGATCCCGTCCGTAACTCCCCCTGCCTGATCCTGCCATCCGCCTCCCGTGGACATGATCTGCTCCATACAAAGCACATGAGAATACAGATCCGCCTCGTCATATTCTATGCCGAGGAATTCAAAAAGCGCTTTCACGCAGGCCGCAGCCAGTATACTGCTGGTCCCCAGACCGCTGCCCTTCGGGACACCAACGACCTCGGTATCCATGCATATCCCGCCGCCAAGGCGGGTAAGGATCGAATCCAGATCTCCCCCCTGTCCGGGGATCACCCCGCAGGCAAGGAAGGCCGCTTTCTGGAGCACATAGGGATCGTAAGGATCGCCGACTGACTGCAGCTTCCGTATGTCATCAAATTCCCCATGTACATCCATATCCTGACTTTCAAATACGATCTTATGTTCTTCAAGTCTTTTAAGACCGACCTTCACGGGCCTTTCTCCATTTAAGAGTATTGCCGCATTGAGCACGGTTCCGCCGTTTTCATTGCAATATGGCGGCGTATCCGACCAGCCTCCTCCGAAATTAACCCGCAGAGGCAGCTTCACCTCATGGCTGTCGAGCATGATCTTTGCTTTTTTATTTTCCTGAAGTCCCGAAAGACCGGTAGCCAGAATAGCATCCGAGAGGATATGGAAAGCCTTTGATACCTCAACCTCATCACCAAGCGCAGATCCGATATAATAATGAAACCTCATGCGCTCGCTGTATTCCGCTTCAGCTATGTGCTCATCCATCCACTCCTTTTGTATCTTTGTGAGCGGTGCGGCAAGCACACCCTTCTGCACCGGCTGTTTATCATCGATCAGGCCGCGGATCCGGTTCATGCGGACAAGCTCGGACATTCTCTCATTCCAGGCAAGGATCGCTTCAGGGTCTGCATCAATAAAGCCGGCAGCCATGGATTTTCCCTTAAGGGACCCGACCTCTTTCCATTCTCCTGCTGTTACATGGTGGTATAACCGGAGAGCAGCCTCTACGGCCTCCTTCACGGTCTTCCTTTCCGGATATAGTCCTGCAAACCAGAGAGTATGGGGAACCCCCTCCTCCCACAGGTCTCCCGTAAGCTCCCTGCCGAAAAGCCTGCTCTCCTTCGGATTATCCTCTACCCCGTATATACGGCACACAAAACTGCCGTTACTCTGCTTTAAACCGTGCAGCACGACATGGGCAGGGATCTCCTGATCCGTCACATCTATATATGAAAGAACCGATCCCTCTCCGACAGCGGCATCATCATGGATGTAGCTGACCTCGGCGTACACCCCTTTTCCTACTCTGGCTCTCGGGTTCACGACCGAGTTATATCTCGCGGAGACTACACCGGAGCTGTTGACCACGCTTCCCCAGCCAAGCTCCTTATACTGGTCGACACCGCCGTTCATAAGTCTCAATATCTCTTTTGTTGTTCCGAAATGTATGAATTTGGAAGGCGCCAGTCGGAGGAGCTTGAGTCTGAATGGGCGGAGTGCTTCCCATAAGGCGGTCCTGCACTCTGTCAGCTCGTCACTGTATTCTCCCTCCGGTTTCTCCTTATAATATTCCTCCAGGGTTGAATCCACCGCCAGCGGATACTGAAAATCTCCATACAGTGAAAGCCTGACCCTGTCATTTACAAAGGTCCTGTACTTATTCTCGTCATTCCTTCCATCGGTGCTGATCAGCTTATAAAGTGCATTCAGCACGTCAACGCCAAAGATCAGTGCTCCCGTATCGATATCCACGTCTCCGGCGTCATTCACGGCCCCGACAGATCTCAGCATTTCCTCACTCTGCTTATGATGGAAGGACTTCACATATCCGTCCTCGCCTCGGAGGAACACTCCGTGATTCTTTCCGGTTTCCACCGGTTCCTTGAAGCTCACGGCAGCCACTCCGTGGCCGGAATAATCTATAAGCAGCGGATTGAAAAGCAGCAGCACGTCTCCAGCAAGCAGGAACATTCCCTCCCGGATGCGTCCCGGGACTGCGGACATGGCAACAAGTATCTCATCAAATAATGTGGAGGATCTCCCGTCCGGGAGCTCATGGGGAACCGGACTGAAGAGCTTTCCCAGGGCGCTGTACTGGGGAACCCGTCTGCTGTCTCCGCCGGAATGTATCACGAGGATACGCAGTCCGTCAAAGGAGCCTTCCTTTTCCCGCAGGTATTTCAGTACGGAAAGTGTCGCTCCTCCGGAGCCGACCCTTACTCCTCCCTCGTCCGGGATCACTTCGAAAACGGTCTTTTCCGGCAGATACGGCTTCCTTGCTTCGATCTGCAGCCGGAAGCTCCTCGCCTGATGTTCATTGGATGCGGTCAGTATCACATAATCCCATACAGGAAAGGCCGGAGCTCTGAGACTTCTTTGATAATCGCTCCATGCATCCTTATATGATTGAGAAAGATATAGACTTATATTCATGTGGCTCCTTATGATTCCTTATCTTATAGATGGTTTTATGCTGCTTAATTGAGGTTCTCTGCCATTCTGAAGATCATAATCTCCGTATATACGATACATATGGTGATATACCGGTTCCTGAGAGGCATATTTTCCCGCACTGTGGATACCATAGATTTCAGTCACGCTATACGGTAAATTGCTGAGACTTTCCCTTGTAACGATCACATAATAATTATCTGTTCTGCGAATTTCATGTGCAAATTCCTCAGAGGCTGCAAATCTGTTACCTTCATCAATAAATACCAGACTTCCATGCATTCCCTTCAGCTGTTCTTTCCATGTGTTTCCGCTTAGAACTCTGCACGGACAGTTACAGCTTAGGATAATACCGGTGTCCGATCCGTTGAGTTCATATTCCTGGATCATATCCACCAGCGTTGTTTTTCCGCTGGCGCTGTCCCCTTTCAAAATCGTTATGTTTCGGTGGAATGTCTGTTCATATTGCAGATGAGCTGATCGCACCCTCAAGGATACGCTCCCACGCATCAGACATACCTCCCGGCAACAGGGATAAGCTCATCCATGTTATGAACTATATCTCCCGTGTTCATTATCATTATTTCAAAATCGTCCGGTCCAAAATCCATCAGATGGCGAAGATTTACCGTAATATCCCTTTCCCTGGAAATGCGCAGCAGCCATCCGGCACAATTATCCCCGCAGTTTGAAGCATTGAATATCCTGTCCTGCACCTTGTCTATCAGGATCAAAGTTTTCAGTCCGCCCGATAATGTAACCGGAGCGATCACGCCTAAAACAGGACTGTCTATTGCGCCGTTTCCCAATACACTTGAATTGTCTATATCCTTTACCATATGAATAATATCAGGATCCTTAAACCATTCCGGGTTGTAGTTAAATTTAAAATACACTGATGTGTTATAAATGGCATCTTCCTTTTCGCCATAATAAATCTTCAGCATACATCCATCCTTTCACACCTGCGGAGTTCTGTCTTTAACATGATACACCCCGAAAATGGCATTTTCAATCCGGTCAGGGGAGGGGGTCAGGGGGCGTAGCTTTGTAATGTTTGAATTGATCTCGCATATGATATAAAATTAAGAAATATCTCATTCTAGTACACCGAATAATAAATTTCTGGTACATTCACGCAGGATGATTGTTCATATGCAATGAAGCCGAATGAGGCAATGCGGGCATTGCCGATTGAGGATGAAGCAGCATATGGGCAATCAGACAAGCGAATGTGCCAGTTAATTATTATTCGGTGTACTAGAGAGGTTTTTATTCTTACAGGAAGTCGGATACCATCATATTCTTGCTATTATTTGTCTTTTTTCCTATAGATAGAACCATCCATATCAAATTCAAGTGTTCCATTGTTGTAATAATACTCAACATTTCCATAAACATAAGAAACCCTTACCGTATTATTTGAATATGTATAAGTTAAGGGTATCACATTATCACCTTGATGGATCTCCCCGACGCCACCCTCATCGAACTGGATATAGTAGTCAGAGTAATCCGTGTAATCTGGATACCATTTTCCTATTATCCCTGTATCAGTTTGGGGTTCTTCATCTTCAAAGTCTGATTCCGCCACATCCTTTTCGGTTTCCGGCATCTCTATGATAACCACGTCTTTTGCATCGTGCGACTCAAAATCAGATTCACCAGTATTACCCTTACACTCTTCAGCTATTTCGGAATAATAATCCTTTAATACTGATAAATCATCAGCCTCACACGAAAAATCCAATAATATCGTGGTAAGTGTAGCACTCTCATCACTATTTCCGCTTGAAAATCCAGCTTCATCCAGCTCACACTTTACAACATCCATAGAGATATTGGATCCATCAATGTCTATCTTTATTGTCTTTGGCATGTGATCAGTGTAATCGATAGGAAATCCGTCCGTTGCTTTTTCAGTCGAATCAAAGACTTCTGAGGCATAAACAAAGGCCTTAACAACCGAGTCCAGCTGATCTCGCATATTATCATTATAAATGCCTACATCCAGTTTTCTGATATCATCGATACACTCTTCTGTTAAGGTAAGCTCTTCATCATCAACGCTTACTTTGGGTATACTGTTGCTGTATAGATGATCGTATGTAAGTGGACCACTGTCTGAATATATACCCAATCCTTTATATTTCATTACAGATACATCTCCTACGATTGAATTGGTAATATCAGTCTCATCGGGACTAAAAGAATACTCGAATACGATACTTATAGAATCCTTTTCTTTTTCCTCCGGAATCTCAATAACATCGTCTTCAGCAGCATTATCAGATGCACTGAAAAGGCTTTCTTCTATTAGAGCAGTTTCGGTTTCTGCTTCTGGAACATCTGATTTACCGCATCCCAAAACAACTGAAATAACTGTGATCCCAATAATAATCCAGAGTCTCTTCATAATTATTCTCCACCTTTATAGCAATAATACATCTTACAAGATATAAGAATTACAATTACGTTATATCATCTTTTGTCTGGATTGCTTTATCCTTAAGATCGACTGCCTATCTCTTTATAGCAGTTCCGGCTATATCGGCAGCATCTTTCATCAGGATGCCCTCTGGGCGGTTCTCGGCAAATTCCTTTTTCTCCAGCGGAGGGTCTTCGGAGAGCATCCGCGCCAGCGTGTACCAGGCAATATCGAACTGTAAACTCCGCATCACGGGCAAGTAATGTTGCATCAATGGAGGCAATGTCAAACTCTTTGTCATTGAGAGCACGATACAGATAATCGACCTGATATGTTTACCTGGAGCTATGGGTCTACTTAAGAGAGTATGTGCAGAGTTTGCTGCTGTGATGGTAGCGGACGTCGTCGGCTATGATCCCGTAGGTCTTTCCCATTGATATAGTTTTCATCGGTATGCCGTTTACCTCATAACGCCTGGAAGCGCCGGCTTTAATGAAGTCCTCTTCATAGGGATAGATGGTTACAAATATATCGGCACTTAAGTCACGCACATGCATACAGTATGTGCGTGTGCTTTTATTTCCGTCCTCGTCTATATAATCAGCAGTGAAATTTTTAAGATAGCGATAGGGCACGCCTATCATCTCTTCGACATAATGAACAAAGGTGTAGCTGTGCTGGCACTCCACATCTATAAATACATTTTTTGTATCATGTTCCCTGCACCAGGAAAACGGGCTGTGAGAGCCGAATGAGGATCTGTTGTCCATCGCCACAAGCTCCTCTGTCCCGCTGCCCCATACGGCAAAGGAATAGATAGGGTGTCTGGTCCTCTTAAAATCATCTCTTTTAAGCACGACCTTTCCTATGGAGCCTGTCTGTGACGGAGATCTCCGGATATCGAAGGTCTTTCCCTTACAGAAATCCCAGTTGAAAACAGGGATCAGGATGGTTCCCTCAGGGCCTATGATATCCTGCACGGAATCAATGAGCACGTTTAAGTCCGTATCATCCCCGTTTTCTATACAGGTATAAAGAAGCTGCTTCACATCAGATGCGATCCAGACCGAATCTCCCCTCTCCAGTCCGAAATACTGCGGTATGTCTTTGAGCTTTACATATCCATCCATGATGCCGGCACCTTAAAGTCAGTTATTCTCGACCAGCTTCAGTCTGGTCAGCGCTCTTGCAAGGGAGGCCTGCATCAGCCGGTATTCTCTTTCGGACAGGGCATGCTGAAGCTGCTCCTCAGCCCTCTTTTTTGCTTCCATCGCTCTGCGTACATCTATCTCTTCCGGCTTCTCCGCAGTATCCACCACTATCGTGCAGCGGTTATTGGCAAACTGGATGGTCCCTCTTCCGATAGCAGCCTTGTGCCATACATCCTTGCCATCCTTATATCTGAGTATCCCCTCTTTAAGGGCTATGATCATCTCTTCATGTCCGGGAAGCACACCCATCTCGCCATCCACAGCAGGGATGACAAGGGCTCTGAGCCTTCCGAAATAAAACACTCCGTCTGATGAGATTATCTGGGTCGCAAATGTATTCATATAGTCTTTGCTTTTTCCGCCACGTCATCTATGGTTCCTACATTAAAGAATGCCGCTTCGGGATATCTGTCAGCGTCTCCCGATATGATGGCTGCGAAGCCCTTTACGGTATCCTCTATCTTCACATATTTACCGTCTATGCCGGTGAAGTTCTCGGCTACAAAGAAAGGCTGTGAAAGGAAACGCTGTATCTTTCTCGCCCTTGTCACCAGCTGTCTGTCCTCATCTGACAGCTCCTCAATACCGAGTATCGCTATAATGTCCTGAAGCTCCTTATATTTCTGAAGGATCGCCAGAACCTTCTCTGCCACGCTGTAATGCTCCTCGCCTACTATATCCGGAGTAAGTATCCTCGATGATGACTCCAGAGGATCCACCGCAGGATAGATTCCCTGCTCCACTATCCGCCTTGAAAGGACAGTCGTCGCATCCAGATGGGCAAAGGTCGTAGCCGGAGCCGGGTCAGTAAGGTCATCAGCTGGCACATATACCGCCTGAACTGATGTGATCGATCCATTTTTCGTGGATGCTATACGCTCTTCCAGGGAACCCAGATCTGTCGCCAGAGTCGGCTGGTAGCCCACGGCCGAGGGCATGCGCCCGAGAAGCGCCGAAACCTCTGAGCCTGCCTGTATGAATCTGAATATATTATCTATGAATAAAAGTACGTCCTTATTTTCCACATCACGGAAATACTCAGCCATGGTCAGACCGGTCTCCGCAACCCTCATCCTGGCTCCGGGAGACTCATTCATCTGCCCAAATACAAGAGCTGTCTTTTTGATGACTCCGCTTTCAGTCATCTCACTCCAGAGGTCATTGCCCTCTCTGGATCTCTCTCCAACCCCGGTAAAGATGGAATAACCGCCATGCTCTGTGGCCACATTTCTTATGAGCTCCTGGATAAGCACGGTCTTCCCTACTCCCGCTCCTCCGAAAAGTCCTATCTTTCCGCCCTTTGCATATGGAGCTATGAGATCTATTACCTTGATCCCGGTCTCCAGGATCTCCTGTACAGGAGACTGATCCGCAAATTCAGGCGGTCTTCTGTGTATCGACCAGCGCTCTGCCTTGTCAAGCTCATCTGTGGGGAGGCCGTCTATCGCTTCTCCCGTAACATTGAAAAGCCTTCCCAGCCCGGATTCCCCGACAGGCACCGAAATGGGGCCGCCGGTGGCTTCCACTTCTATTCCCTTTGCCAGCCCTTCCGAGGCAGAGAGCATTATACAGCGCACCGTGTCTTCGGAAATATGCTGGCGAACCTCCATGGTGCACTTCCTGCCATGATTGTCCACTGTCAATGCATCTGCTATCCTGGGAAGCTTTGTATCCTTAAATCTTACGTCCACGACAGGTCCCATGACCTGCGAAATATGACCTATCATCCTTTTAACTCCTCTATATGCTGCTCAGTGCCTCAGCCCCTGCCGAGACCTCTGTTATCTCCTGTGTGATGACACCCTGACGCGCGCGGTTATATTTTACATTCAGGTCCTTTATCATTGTCGATGCCGCCTCTGATGCCGTCTGCATTGCGAGCATTCTGGAACTCTGCTCCGCGCAGAAGCTCTCGATAAGCGCGCTGTATATATACCCGTTCAGATAATTCGGAACCACGGCGTCTATTACCTCGTATGGCGAGGGTGAAAAGATGAATTCCTCATTATAGACATCCTTGGGGACATCCCTGCTGAGATCTATATCCAGTGACGATCTCACAGGCAGCAGCTGTCTTACCCTTACCTCCGCCTCCATTGCAGATTTCATTGCCGTATATATTATGTAGAGATCATCAAGCCCTCCGGCCTGGAAATGCTGGAGCAGATAGCTCAAGATCATACGTCCCAGATGATGAGTCGGATTACCGGATGAAAACACAAAATCCTCCACTGTCGGCACGTTATGATTCCTGAAATATCTGCGGCCCGTATCTCCTACGACAAATATCTTTGATCTGCCGCCGTTCTTACGCATGAGCTTATCGACTTCCTTATGGATATTCTGATTATATGCTCCTGCGAGGCCCTTATCTCCTGTTATCATAAGATATCCGTGGATCTGTTCCTCGGGTAATTTATCGGAAACCCTGAGAAAAGGATGCTCAGACTCAGGCAGATGCCTGAGCAGACGTTCCATCAGATTTTTCAATGCAGCGAAATATACTGCGTTATTGTCCCTGTGTTCCCTGGCATGACGCAGCTTGGTGGTCGCTATCATATACATCGCGCCTGTGATCTTCTGGGTCCCCTGTATGCTGTTTATCCTGTCCCTTATCTCCTTAAGCTGAGCCATACAAGCCTCTTCAACCTGCCTCTTTTCTGTATTCCTCAGCGGCCTTCACTATCTTCTCCGCAAGCTCATCAGACAGGACCTTTGTTTTTTCCAGCTCTTCCACAATATCCTTATGCTCAAACAATATATGATCGATGAGTCCTCTCTGGAAATCCTTCACCTTATCTTTATCTATTCCGGAGAATATCTTCTTTCCGGCCGCGACAAGGGTTATGACCTGCTCTGTCATGGAAAGCGGCGACGCTCCGGGCTGCTTCAGGATCTCCATCAGCGCGCGTCCGTTTGCAAGCTGAGCCTGTGTCGCATCATCCAGATCCGCCGAGAACTGGGTGAAGACCTCCATCTCCCTGAACTGCGCAAGATCGATACGGAAGGATCCCGTAGCCTTTTTCATTGCCTTGGTCTGGGCTGCTCCTCCCACACGGGATACGGAAAGTCCCACATTTACCGCCGGTCTCTGGCCCTCGGCAAAAAGATCGCTCTCGAGGAATATCTGTCCGTCGGTGATGGATATCACGTTTGTGGGAATATATGCGGATACGTCTCCGGCCTGAGTCTCTATGATAGGGAGAGCCGTGATCGAACCGCCTCCCAGCTTCTCTGACAGTCTGCTGGATCTCTCAAGAAGTCTTGAATGAAGATAGAATACGTCTCCCGGATAAGCCTCTCTGCCCGGAGGACGTCTCAGGAGCAGGGATATCTCCCTGTAGGCTACTGCATGCTTTGAAAGATCATCGTAAACTATAAGCACATCCTTGCCCTTATGCATGAAATACTCCGCCATTGCCGTTGCCGAATACGGAGCCAGATACTGCAGCGGAGCAGGATCCGACGCAAAGGAGCCGACTATTACCGAATAATCCATCGAGCCGTGTAGCCTGAGATTCTGGGCAAGAGCCGCGACCGTGGATGCCTTCTGTCCGATGGAGACATAGATGCATATGACATCCTTACCCTTCTGGTTGATTATCGTATCTGTCGCAATTGTCGTCTTTCCGGTCTGTCTGTCACCTATTATGAGCTCCCTCTGGCCCCGGCCTATGGGGAACATACTGTCTATAGCAAGGATCCCGGTCTCCATGGGAGTCGTAACGGGCTGTCTGTCTGTGATACCGGGTGCAGGCGACTCCACGGGAAGCTTATCCTCTGTTTCAAGCGGTCCCATGCCGTCTATGGGATCTCCCAGCGCATTGACCACTCTTCCGAGCATCGCATCCCCTACAGGCACGCCGGCAGCCGCCCCTGTACGCACGACCTTCTCACCCTCATATACCTCATCATCCGTGCACAGAAGGATACAGCCGATATGGCCTTCCCGCAGATCGAGGACCATGCCTCTTACTCCGCTCTCAAATATGACTATCTCGCCGTATTCTACATGTGAGAGGCCCTCGATACGGGCTATGCCGTCTCCGCAGTATATGACCTGACCGGTCTCATAACCGCGGGCTTCGAATTTATGAGCATCCGCGGCATCCTTTATGACGGATATGATGTCTCTGCTCTCAGGATAAGCGGCAAGCTCCTTCCGGGCCGCAAGCCTTATTTCCTTTGCCCTGCCCTTTAAGCTCCAGTCATACTCATCCTCGCCGACACGTAAAACAAAGCCTCCCAGCAGGTCAGCGTCTTGTATAAGCTCAAGCTCGATATCTTCCTTTGATACTTTGTATTCAGAAGCAATAAAAGACTTAAATCTGTCCTGCTGCCTGCCATCCGGCGGCATGACAAAGCTGAGCTTTGCTTTAAGGATATTTTCACTCATCATTCGTTACCTGTACCCTTGCCGGCAGCCTGTGCAAGGAACCTGTCATAGAGTTCGCTGTTTGCTTCCTCAGTGATAGCCTGGCCTGCAAGTCTCGATGCCACATCAAATACAAGCTCCTCAACCTGCTTGTCATGCTCCAGCCCGGCCACGTTCTTTATACGTACGGCCTCGTCCTTTGCCGTCCTTACGATACCCTCTGCCTCAAGATTTGCCTTGTCTATGATTGAGGTCTTTCTTTCTTCAGCCTCCTTCATAGCCCTGTCCATAAGCTGGGCTTTTTCCTTTTCGAACTCGGCGACCTGCATCTGATATTCTCTTCTGCTTGTCTGGGCTTCCTTTGTGACCTTATCCGCAGTCGCGTAGCTGTCCTTGATCTCCTGATCCCTTTTTTCTATGATGCTGTTTACCCTGCCGAAGAGAAATTTTTTGGCAAGGAAATAAAGGATCAGGATATTTATGATCATACATACAAAATTTACCAGATCAAAACTAAGCACTTACCAGTCCCTCCCGCTTACAATACGAAAATTATAAGGATCGCCACAAGCAGACCGTATATGGCGGTTGCTTCTGCAAGAGCACAGCCAAGAAGGAGCAGGGTCATTATCTTGCTCTGAGCCTCCGGCTGACGTGCTACCGCATCTGTTGCCTTTCCTGTTGCGATACCTATGCCTATACCTGCTCCGATACCGGTAAGGGCTGCGATACCTGCGCCTAATGCTACCATGTCCATTTCATTTCCTCCTCTGTAAATGCCAAATCATTCCTTTATTCCACAGCTTCATTTATATAAAGCGATGTCAAAAATACAAAAACATATGCCTGCAGCAGACCGTCAAAAATATCAAAATAAAGGCAGAGCGCTGCCGGAAGCACTACCGGCACGACCATCTTCACAAGCTCCATGATGACAAAGGCCGCAAAGATATTTCCGAAAAGACGCATGCAGAGCGACAGCGGCTTGATGAAAAGCTCCAGGATATTCATCGGGAGCATGACACCTATCGGCTGCGCAAAGCTTTTGAGCCACCCTCTCACCTTCTTTTCTCTTATCCCTGCCACCTGTACAAGAACTATACTCATGAGCGCCAGTGCCACTGTCGTCCTCAGATCCTTTGTCGGCGGCGCGATATTAAATACTCCTATCACATTGGATACCCCGAGAAACAGCATTACGCTGCAGAGATAGGGAACATATGCCTGTGCCTTTTCAGACATATTACTGCTGATGGCATCCTGCATCCATACCACGATGCTTTCCACCAGAAGCTGTCTCTTTCCGGGATTATGTACGACAAATCCTCTTGTGAGTATGAGCATCAGAACAAAAAGAACAGCGATGATACACCAGGTTGTCACCACTGTCTGATTAATAGCAATACCATCCCCTATAGGGATGGTAAAAGCTGTAGGTATTTCCAACTCCGCCCGGAGTTCTTCTGCTAAATTCATTTTTTCGCCTCTTTTTTCAAAAGAATGGAAGCTGCATCTGCAGTTTAATATCAATCTTCATTTTATCACTATTTATAATAAACGACAAAATCATTTTCGTTTTGCCGTGTACGGCATCAGAGTCTCCACCACCTGAGACCTGACGCCTCAAGCTCATCCACGCTGCATATTCCCTTTACATCAATGAATACCTTATTCTCATCGGCTGGAGCTCTGTACATCTTCCGGATCCCTTCGATACCGAGTTTTTTGAAATCATCATGGGCTACTGCCGCGATCACGCAGTCGGCATCATGTATTTCTTCCGTTTTTTTAAGCTTCACACCATACTCTCTCATCGCGTCCTCTTCGTCGGCCCAGGGATCCGCGACCTCGGGTATGATATCATATTCATTCAGTCTTCTGATAATGTCATTCACCTTGCTGTTGCGTGTGTCGGGACAGTTCTCCTTGAAGGTAAGTCCGAGGATCACCACCTTTGACAGCTTCGGCGCCTGACCTGCGGCGATCATTTCCTTTATCGTGGCATCGGCTATATATGCACCCATGCCGTCATTCACGATGCGCCCGTTTAATATGATCTGACTGTGATATCCGAGCTTCTCGGCTTCGTATGTAAAATAGTAAGGATCCACGCCTATACAGTGGCCTCCCACAAGTCCCGGCCTGAAGCCCAGAGCGTTCCATTTTGTATTCATGCCGTCGACGACCTCTCCCGTATCTATCCCCATACGGTCAAATACCATCGCAAGCTCATTCATGAAAGCGATATTTATGTCTCTCTGGCTGTTCTCCACCACCTTTATCGCCTCCGCTGTTTTGATGGAGGATACCGGACAGGTCCCTGCCTCTATGACCATATCATATATATTCTTTATCTCCTCCAGAGCTTCCTTGTCCTGGCCCGAAACAATCTTTTTTATATTGGTCAGGGTATGGACTCTGTCTCCGGGATTTATCCTTTCAGGTGAATAACCGACCTTGAAATCACTGCCGCATTTTAACCCCGAGCATTTCTCCAGGATCGGGATGCATACGTCCTCCGTGACCCCGGGATAGACGGTGGACTCAAATACCACAATGGATCCTTCCTGAAGGTTTCTTCCTACGACCTCGCTGGCTCCCTCCACAGGTGAAAGATCGGGTGTATGGTCCGTATTCACCGGGGTCGGGACAGCCACTATGAAAAATCTGGCTTCCTTCAGCTTTTCCTCATCGCTTGTGAATAAGACCGTCGTCTCCCTTATGGCATCGTTTCCGACCTCGTTCGTGGGATCCTTTCCGGAATTATAAAGATCTATCTTTGAGCTGTTGGTATCAAAGCCTATGACCTCAGCCTTTTTTGCAAATTCCACCGCTATGGGCATCCCTACGTAGCCCAGACCCACCACCGCAAGCTTTTCTTTTCTGTTTTTTATATCCTCAAAAAGTGACATTTTCCGCTCCTTTATCATGCCCGTGAAAGCATGACATATAATGCTGTCGTCGTTACGGCAAATATTCCCGTCATTATCCATACCATCCGTCTGAAAAGGCTCCCGCTCTTTTCGATATACATCCCAAGCATCAGCGCTTCAAGCGGTATAAGGTATAATATATACCTGAAATCCATGGAGCTGTAGTAGGGCGCCTTGATCATGAAGCTGACATACATTATAAGAGTCACCGTATAAATGGCCCCCAGATACAGTCTTATCACAGGAGAATCTATATATTTTCCGGATACCAGGACCCGGACCGTCGTATAAAGTGCGGATATGGCAAGCACAGTGCCGGTCAGCAGCAGTATCCATCCCGCTGCCGTCATGAATAAGGCCCCGAATCCGCTGTGACCCGCCTCAGCCATGACATATGCGAAGTTCTCATCTCCGAAAAGCGAGGTCTTCATCATACCCAGCAGCATATTGAATTCATCATACGGATCTCCGTTTGTGATCCTTGATACATATGGGATCCTGCATCTTATGTCAAAGATCCGGGCCGCGAGGGATGCGGTTATCCTTTCTCCCACCTCCGGAGTGAAATTGAGGGGAACTCCGAATAATATATAGTTTCTTACGGGAGACCAGAGGGCCAGCGGGAAGCATATAAATCCGAACACAACGAATTTCTTCATATAGGGAACAAAGCCTTCTGTCCCGCCCTGTATGAATCTTACGATAAAAACCAGAGCTATCGCCGGAGCGATAAGTGATGCGGAGGTCTTTGCCATCATACCGAGCCCGATAGTAAATGCCAGTATCACCGTGTATTTCCAGCATGGATCGTCATACCATACAAGACCGAAATACATGGTCATGACGACCAGCATGACCGCAAGCATGTCATTATTGATCGAACCTGACATCAGGATAAAACCGGGATGGACCGCCGTCAGCATGAAAGCTGCCATAAGAGGCAGTCCTTTAAGCTTGAAGTATCTGAATATAAGATATGCGAAATACAGGGTCACCAGACTGTAGACCCAGGTCAGAAGCTGTACATGCTCACATGCCTCTCCATAGGCTATGCCGGCAAACTCCTGTATATGGATCCAGAGGGCTGCAAGCATATGATGCAGAGGGGGCTGGAAAAATCCCCACCTTTCTCTCGGGTCGAAATCGATCAGCAGATGTCCGTCATGGATATATTCAATGAAGGCTGCCTGACCCTCCCCGGCGCCGAAATCTATGACGTCATGCTGTCTGCGCCATGCCGGAGTGTAATAAACATAAAAAAACCGAAGCACCGCTGCCAGCAGGCCGGCTGCCGCTATCCGGATATCTGTGAACTTTTCCTCCAAACTCTTTCTCATATTCGGAATACCGGCAGATGCTCTGCTCACATGAACCCGGGGGCTTCAAATCCCAGAAGGTCCACGGAGGTTTCCAGTATGCCAAGCGTCAGGGTTATCAGCGCTATCCAGCTCTCCTGCTTTGCCTTGTCCTCCTCGGTTATTATCTTCGTTTCATGATAGAATTTATTAAAATCATTCGCCACCTGGTAAATATAGGCACAGATCCGGTGAGGGGCAAGATCCTTCCAGGCGCCCTCTATCATGGGCACGAATCCCGTGAGGTTCATCATCAGCGCCTTCTCTGCGGGATTTGAGGGAGGAAGGAGCTTCAGACCGTCGGTTTCGCCTCCGGTCTCCTTATATTTCCTTAATATGGATTTGATACGCACCATTGTATACAGGATATAAGGGCCGGTGTTTCCCTCAAATGATGTGAATTTATCTATATCGAAGATATAATCCTTTCTGGCCTCATTTGAAAGATCCCCGTATTTGATAGCAGCAAGGGCTATCTTACCGGCAGTATCTTTAAGCTCGGCTTCCGGCATCTCTGTTCCGTTTTCCTTCATGCGCTCAAGACACTTCTCATATACTTCCTCAAGCAGGGTCTCAAGCCTCATTACTCCTCCGGATCTCGTCTTGAAGGGCTTTCCGTCCTTGCCGTTCATAGTCCCGAAGCCGAGGAATGAAAGCTCTGTCTTTTCCGGAACTATGCCGCATTTCTTTGCGGCTCTGAATACCTGCACGAAATGAAGCTCCTGTCTCTTGTCCACTACGTAGATCACGGCATCAGGCTTGTAATCCTCTTCTCTCTGTACAAGAGTGGCCAGATCCGTCGTGGTATACAGTGAGGCCCCGTCGGATTTGAGTATCATGCAGGGCGGTATCTCCTTGGCATCGGTCGGCTCGGATACATCTACCACCAGCGCTCCCTGGGATTCGTATGCATAGCCCTCCTTCTTCATGCTCTCGACCATCGGAGCGATATAGGGATCCGCATCTGCCTCGCCCTTCCATATATCAAAGGAGACATTCAGTCTGTCATAATTCTGCTTCAGATCTGCTACTGATATATCCATGATATGCCGCCATATCTTCAGATATTCTTCATTTCCGTGCTGCAGCTCAAAGGTGATGTCCATGGCTTTTTCCCTGAATGCCTCATCCTCTTTGGACTTTTCCGAGGCTGCCGGGTATATCTCCGAAAGCTCATCCAGATCAGGCATGTGGTCCATGCCTCTGTCCTCCATCCCGGCTATGATAAGTCCCATCTGGAGCCCCCAGTCGCCCATATGGATATCTCCCAGGGTATCATTTCCCGTATATGCGGATATACGCTTCACCGACTCTCCGATTATAGCAGCCCGTAAGTGTCCTATATGCAGGGGCTTGGCGACATTCGGTCCGCCGTAATCCACGACGACCTTTTTCATATCCTTCGCTTCAAATCCGAACTTTTCAGCTGAGGCCTCCCCGGCAAGGTATGAGGCGAGATAATCGTCACTGATATTCAGATTGATAAATCCGGGCTTTACACACTCTGCCTTGCTGAAATATTCCGATCCCTTAAGCCTGGCCACCACTTCCTCCGCTATCATAAAGGGGGCCTTGTGTGCCTCCTTTGAAAGAGCCATGGCGCCGTTGCACTGATATTCACAAAGGTCGGGCCGGTTCGAGACCGTGACCGTGATCCTCCCGTCATCATATCCGGCGTCCTTAAAAGCTTTCTTTAATTCTTCACTCAGGATATCAAGTAACTTTTTCATTATTATTCCTTTCCCTGTTCCGGTATGCTTTAGGATCAGCTCTGTGCAGCAGCTTCTCTTAGTCTTTCGTTTTTTGACATGATACAGCCGCAGTAGTCCTGCCGGTACAGATCGTATTCCTGCGACAGCTCGACAGATCTTTTGTATCCGTTCTTTTTCTTAAAATCAGACGGCAGATGGGGTATGCCGTATTCCTTCGCCAGCCTCTCTCCTATTTCATTGATCCAGTCCGCATTTTTGTATGGGGATATCGAAAGAGTTGTCGTGAAATAATCAAAGCCCTTTTCTGCAGCGTATCCTACGGCTTTTCTCATTCTGAGCTCATAGCATTTATGGCATCTTGCTCCGCCCTCCGCCTCTCTCTCAAGGCCCCTTGCCATACTCTCAAAGTTTTCGGAATCGTATTTACAGATGACAGTCTCGGAAGGAAAGCCTGCCTCATGTACAAGTCTTTCAAGCTCCGCCGCTCTTTTGTGATATTCTTCTCCCGAGTCCATATTCGGATTATAGAAGAAGAGCGTGATCTCAAAATACTCTGACAGGTACTCCTGTACGTAGGATGAGCATGGAGCGCAGCAGACATGCAGCAGAAGCCTCGGCCTGATCTTTTTTCTTATATTATCCTCTATTATAGCATCCAGTTCACGCTGATAGTTTCTTTTATTCATATTGATTAATAAAAAAGACCTGAGTCCTTCTCAGATCTTTTTCAAGGCGACAACCAGAATCGAACTGGTGATACGGGTGTTGCAGACCCTTGCCTTACCGCTTGGCTATGTCGCCAGTACTTGACTATTATACCAAAAAAATTTACAAAATCAATGCCTGTGTCAGTTTTTATTATACAAGCCCCAAAATAAAGGGTACGGGACAGGCCAAAACGGCCTGTCCCGCGGATCCCCGCTTTATTTTATATTATCTATGGCAGCCCTTTCTACAGGAAGCCCTGCCTTGTACATCGCAAGCCATTTGTCAAAGCCCTCGACATCTGCTGCATCAGGCGCAGTAGTAACTGTTTCGGAATTTGCGAACACCTTATTTGAAAGGAAATCATCCAGGGTCTCTCCGTCAGCCTTGCTGATCATGAATGCCGCATGGATAGCCTGTCCCCAGGGACCGCCCTCTCCTGCGGTAGCCATCGTCGAGACAGGTATATTAAGAGCCGCTGCCATCACCTTTGCTGCGCTCTCTCCGGAATTAAACCAGCCGCCGTGTCCGGTTATCTTGTCTACTTCCACATTCTCCTGCCTGATCAGGATATCCATGCCTATCTTCAGAGCTCCCATAGCCGAATAAAGGATGGATCTCATAAGATTGGCAAGGTCGAATTTAGCATCCGGTGTACGCACGAGCAGCGGACGGCCTTCCTCCATACCGGTTACAGGCTCGCCGGAGAAGTAGTTATATGAAAGCACTCCTGCGCAATCCGGATCCTCTGTAAGAGCCTTGTTGAATAAGGCAGTATACAGATCATCCGGCTCCTTCGCTCCCGAAAGCTGCAGCACTTCTTTGAATATATTCACCCAATAGTTAAGATCAGAGGTGCAGTTATTCACATGAGCCATGGCTACAGGCTTGCCGGACGGCGTCGTGACCATATCAAGCTCCTTGTATACCTTTGAAAGAGGCTTCTCGAGAACTATCATGGCAAAGCAGCTGGTGCCTGCCGAGACGTTTCCGGTACGGACCGCTACGGAATTTGTAGCTGTCATGCCTGTTCCCGCATCGCCTTCGGGAGGACAGAGCGGGATCCCCGCCTTCAGCTCTCCTGAAGGATCCAGCTTCTTTGCGCCCTCTGCCGTAAGGGTTCCTGCCTTATCTCCTGCTACCAGGACCTTTGGCATGATGTCTCTTATCTTCCAGGAGAATCCGTACTCTGCGATGGTCTCGTCAAATTTGTCCAGACGGGCCTGATCATAATCATTTATTGAGGAGTCTATCGGGAACATCCCGGAGGCTTCTCCTACTCCGGCCACCTTCTCTCCTGTAAGCTGCCAGTGTATGTATTCGGCAAGTGTAAGCAGGGTCTTTATGTCCTTTACATGCTCTTCCTTGTTTAATATCGACTGATAAAGATGCGCTATGGACCATCTCTGAGGTATATTGAAATCAAGGAGCTCCGTCAGCTTATTGGCTGCTTCTCCGGTTATGGTATTTCTCCAGGTACGGAAGGGTACCATGAGCTCATCCTTGTCATTAAATACCATATAGCCGTGCATCATCGCGGATATGCCTATAGCGCCGGTCGTAGTCAGGCTGACCCCGTACCTGTCCTGCACATCCTTCCGAAGTCCTGCGTAACAATCCTGTACGCCATTCCAGATATCATCGAGACTGTATGTCCAGATGCCGTTTTCCAGTCTGTTTTCCCAGCCGTGCTTTCCCGATGCCAGAACCTTAAAATCCTCACCTATCAGGACCGCCTTGATATTTGTCGAACCGAATTCGATCCCTATCGTGGTTTTGCCGGCTTCAATCGCTTCCTTTGCTCCCATGTACCCCTTACCTCCTTGGTTATAAATGTTCTGAAGCATTATGCCGCACTGCCTGGCAGCGGGCACATATCTTAGTAATAAAGCCGACCAAGCCCGTAGCTCATCCCCGGGTACCCCACGTCACATGAAAGACACCTCTTAGTGCTGCTTCGTTCCCGACCTGACACGGTTCGTGGGCTCTCATTGCGCAGGACCGGAGAGTCAACACCACAGACTCAGCCAGCCGAAATACATTCTATATTATGTTTGACCTTGTGTCAAAGGTGGTTGGAAATCCGGACCGGTCCATCATCAAAGGGACTGGTTCAGATATGCCTCCTGCTCGGGTGTAAGAGTGTCTATCTTCTTCCCGAGGAATTCGAGCTTGAGCTCCGCAACATGACGATCCACCTCTTCAGGTACATCTATAAGCTTTTCCTTAAGCTCTGCGCCATGCTCCACCAGATACTTTGCCGAGAGAGCCTGTATCGCAAAGGACATATCCATGATCTCTGCAGGATGTCCGTCGCCGCAGGCAAGATTCACAAGCCTTCCCTCTCCCAGCACATATATCGTCTGTCCGGTGGGCAGCTCATAGCCCATTATATTATTCCTTGCCTCCCAGGACCTTTTCGCATTTTCATGGATCCATGCCATATCCACCTCACAGTCAAAATGACCTGCATTGGTAAGTATTGCCCCGTCCTTGATATTTGCCAGATCCTCACTATCTATGACCTTGTCGCAGCCGGTCACAGTGACAAAGAAATCACCATACTTCGCGGCCTCCGCCATGGGCATTACATCAAAGCCGTCCATGATCGCCTCTATTGCCTTTACCGGATCTATCTCCGTAACTATCACCTGTGCGCCGAGGCCCTTGGCCCTCATTGCCACGCCCTTGCCGCACCAGCCATAGCCTGCCACTACCACAGTCTTTCCGGCAACGATAAGATTTGTGGTGCGGTTTATGCCGTCCCATACGGACTGCCCTGTGCCATAGCGGTTATCAAAGAAATGCTTCATCATCGCATTATTGACTCTGACCATGGGGAATTTCAGGTCTCCGGCCTTATTCATCGCTTCAAGTCTTATGATGCCTGTTGTCGTTTCCTCACATCCGCCTATGACTCCGGGGATAAGATCCTTATACTTTGTATGTATCCTGTGAACCAGGTCCCCGCCGTCATCTATTATTATATTGGGTCCTGCAGAAAGCACCGCGTCGATATGGCTGTTATATTCCTCTTCGGTCGTGCCGTGCCAGGCATGTACCTCAAGCCCGTGCTTTACAAGAGCCGCTGCCACATCATCCTGAGTTGAAAGCGGGTTTGAGCCGGTGACATACATCTCCGCCCCGCCCGCTGCCATCGTGAGGCAGAGGAAGGCCGTCTTTGCTTCCAGATGCACTGAAAGAGCCACTTTTTTTCCTGCGAAGGGTCTGCTCTTTTCAAACTCATCATAAAGGGTCCTGAGCAGGTCGCAGTGCTGCCTCACCCATTCTATCTTGGTTTCACCTGAAGGTGCCAGATTTATATCCTTGATCTCGCTTGCCATTTATTTCCTCCTCTTCTCCATCATGGCTTCGGCTTCATAGAGAACTCTTTCAAGGTCTATCGTCTTGAGTTCCCTGCTCTCCATGAGGATCTCTCCGTCTGCTATGGTAGTATCCACCTCCGAACCGTTTGCTGAATACGCCAGACCGGAAAGCATGTCATTCCTCGGTACCATGCTCGGCGTATTCAGATCCAGTATGGCGAGATCCGCCTTATAGCCGGTCTTTATCTCACCTGTATTTTCAAGTCCGAGTGCCTTTGCGCCGTTTACCGTGGCCATTTTTATGGCCTCTCCTGCTCCGATGCACACCGGCGTATTATGTGTTCCCTTATGTATCAGGGTCAGAAGGCCTATCTCACGGAACATATTAAGGGAGTTGTTCGATGCCGCTCCGTCAGTGCCGAGACAGACATTTATGCCTGCCTCTATCATTTCCGGAACCGGCGCAAAGCCGTTTCCGAGCTTCATATTGGAAGCCGGATTCGTGACTACCGATACATTTTTCTTTGCCATCAGCGCTATATCCGAGGGGGTGACCTTGACACAGTGCGCTGCAATGCACGGTACATCAAAGCAGCCTGCCTTATCGGCATATTCTATCGGCGTAAGGCCTTTATCATTCTTCAGGTTTTCAATCTCGGAATCTGACTCGGCCAGATGTATATGGATGCCAAGACCTTTTTCCTTTGCTATATCCACAACCCCTCTCAGATAATCAAAGCCGGCCGAGTACGGAGCATGGGGTCCAAGTCTGAAGGTCAGCCTGCCATTCGTGCCTTCTCCGTCCTGCAGTTCCTCCAGGGCTTCCTTTATACGGCGGTCCTCCCTGTCGTATCTGTCCCCCACAAGACCGCGGCATATGACTGCCCTCATTCCGCTTTCCTTTGCTGCCCTTGTGGTATTGTGGATATGCATCTGCATATCATTAAAGGTGGTTGTGCCGCAGCGTATCATTTCCGCGATGCCGAGCATTGCTCCCCAATAGGCATCCTCGCCGGACATGCTGTCCTCTACGGGCGTCACGCCCTTCAAAAGCCAGTCCATGAAGGGCATATCGTCGGCTATATTTCTGAGAGGCGCCATATATGAATGCGTGTGGGCATTTATAAGTCCCGGGATCACCAGGCGGT
Organism: uncultured Lachnospiraceae bacterium; assembly: GCA_947165275.1. Taxonomy (GTDB): domain Bacteria; phylum Bacillota; class Clostridia; order Lachnospirales; family Lachnospiraceae; genus NK4A144. Next base: position 47,881 of record CAMUZQ010000005.1, read on the forward strand.
CTGTTCCGTCTATGGTCTTCTCCGCCTTAAAGCCCTTCGGCTCCTTATCGATCCCGCTGATAAGGTCCTTCTCGATATATATGCTGTGCCGTCCGATGCTGCCGTCGATAAGGGCATATGCGTTTTTTATCTCTATGTTCATCTGGTCTGTACGTGTCTCCTTATAATCTTGCCCTGAGCTCCTCGGTCTTGTCCTCGTATCCGGGCTTGCCGAGAAGAGCGAACATATTCTTCTTATAGCTTTCAACACCGGGCTGATTGAAGGGATTCACTCCCAGCATATATCCCGAGACGCCGCAGGCAAACTCAAACATATAGAAAAGCTGTCCGAGGTATTCCTCCGTCTGCTCCGGGACATTGATCACGGCATTGGGCACATTGCCGTCCGTGTGAGCGAGTATCGTACCGTTCATTGCGCATTTATTCGCAAAATCAACCGTCTTGTCCGCCAGATAATCAAGGCCGTCAAGATTGTTGTCAGCCTTTTTCATTACGATCTCATGTCTGGGCTTTTCCACATTTATGACTGTCTCAAACATTATACGGGATCCGTCCTGTATGAACTGTCCCATTGAATGAAGATCGGTCGTAAGATCCACTGATGCAGGGAAGATGCCCTTCTGATCCTTGCCCTCGGACTCGCCGTAGAGCTGCTTCCACCATTCGGATATATAATGCAGAGAAGGCTCATAGTTTGCGACTATTTCAACCGACTTTCCCTTTCTGTAGAGGATATTCCTTACAGCTGCATATTTGAGGGCTTCATTGTCCTTGAAGTCATTATTTATTGCCATCTCCCGGCCCTCTGCCGCTCCCTTCATGAGAGCGTCTATGTCAGCTCCGGCCACAGCTATGGGAAGCAGTCCGACTGCGGTAAGGACTGAGAATCTGCCTCCTACATTATCAGGCACGACAAACTCCTCATAGCCCTCGGCATCTGCAAGACTCTTGAGAGCACCCTTGTGAGCATCTGTGGTGGCATATATTCTCTTTGCCGCCTCCTCTTTTCCGTATTTATTCTCAAGAAGCTCCTTGAAGATACGGAAGGAGATCCCGGGCTCTGTCGTGGTACCTGATTTTGATATCATGTTTATGGAGAAATCCCTGTCTCCTATCACCTCGATGAGATCATGGATATATGTGGAAGAAATATTGTTTCCAAGGAAGTATATCTCAGGAGCATTTCTCTTATCCTTTCCTACGGAATTGAAGAAGTTATGCTTCAGGAACTCGATCGCTGCTCTTGCGCCGAGATACGAGCCGCCGATGCCGACTACCAGCAGGACCTCGGAATCCTTCCTTATCCTGTCCGCAGCCTTTTTTATACGGTCAAACTCCTCCTTGTCATAATCCACGGGAAGATCGAGCCAGCCCAAAAAGTCATTTCCGGCGCCCTTTTTTGACAGCAGGAGCTCCTTTGCTGCTTCCGTCTGGGGACGGATAAGCCCGATCTCTTCTTCGCTGATAAAACCTAAAGCCTTTGAGTAATCATATGTAACCTTAGACATCGTCCGTATACCTCCGTTTAGTAAAAGATTTTCAGTTTATTCCTTTGATATGGTATAATATTTTTTCAATCTTTTCAATGATCTTCACAAAGAGAGGTTCTGTTAAATGGCAAAAAAAATAGTCCTTACCGGGGGCGGCACGGCCGGTCACTGTTATCCCAATCTGGCGCTGGTTCCTACTCTGAAGGATTCAGGATATGACATAACCTATATAGGGTCGTATAAAGGTATAGAGAAGGAGCTCGTGGAGGCCGCGGGGATCAGATATTACGGCATAGCGACCGGTAAGCTCAGGCGTTATTTCGATCTGAAAAATTTCACCGATCCCTTCCGGGTCCTGAAGGGCTTCGCCGAGGCTGCGCATATACTGCGTGTCCTGTCTCCTGATATTGTATTTTCAAAGGGGGGCTTTGTGTCGGTTCCCGTAGTAAAGGCTGCAGCGATGCTGCATATTCCCGTAATCATACATGAATCCGATATGACCCCGGGTCTTGCGAATAAGCTCTCCTACAGCTCGGCAAGGAAGATCTGCTGTTCGTTTAAGGATACGATGGCAAAGCTTCCTGATGGAAAGGGTGTATTCACCGGCTCACCCATAAGACGCTCTCTGCTCAAGGGCGATCCCGAAAGGGCAAAGGCCTTTGTCAATATGAGGGAGGGAGACTACCCGTATCTTATGGTCATAGGCGGCTCCCAGGGAGCGCAGCATGTCAATGAAGCGATCCGCTCCGCCCTGCCCCGGCTTACCGGAAAATATAATGTTATACATCTTTGCGGCAGGGGAAAGCTGGATCCGACCTTAAGCCGTCTTGCGGGATATATGCAATATGAATATATATCCGATGAGCTGGCTGATCTTTATGCCCTGGCTGACATAGTAGTATCCAGGGCCGGATCTAATGCGATATTCGAGCTCCTCGCGCTGAGAAAGCCCAATCTTCTCGTTCCGCTGAGCACGGCCGGATCCCGCGGAGATCAGATACTGAATGCCGGATACTTTGAGAAAAACGGATACAGCAAGGTGCTTATGGAGAAGGATATGGATACGGATACTTTGATATCTTCCATCAATGAGGTTTACGATAACAGGGATGCCTATATCCTGGCAATGGAAAACGCTCCCGAAAACGGAGCCATACAGGCCATATGCGATATAATAGATTCTGAACTGGAGGTATGACATGGACAACAACTGTATTTTCTGCAAACTCGCAAATCATGTTTTTGACACCAACATAATCTATGAGGATGACGATTTCACTGTGATCCTCGATGCAGGTCCCGCTACAAGGGGACATGCGCTGATCCTGCCGAAGGAGCATCACGCGGATATTTACGAGACGCCGGATGAGCTACTTGAAAAGGCGATCGTACTTGCAAAGAAGGTGGTGATCGCCCTCACTGCCCGGCTTCATGCCGACGGATACAATATAGTACAGAATAACGGCGAGACTGCAGGGCAGACGGTCTTCCATTTCCATATCCATCTTATCCCGAGATATAAGGACGACGGACAGCTCATAGGCTGGAAGCCCGGCAAGCCTTCTGAGGAGGAGCTGAAGGCTCTGGCTGAGGAGATCAGATTATGAAAATAAACATTTATTACGGTGGAAGAGGCATAGTCGGCGATCCTACAAATACGGTCATAACCCGTATGCGCGCAGTGCTTGAGGATATCAATGTCAAGGTCACCCGGTATAATCTGTACGAGGAAAGGCGCAATATCTCCTCACTTGCAAATACAGTAAGCGACTGCGACGGCATAATACTGGCATCTACAGTGGAATGGCACGGTACAGGCGGGTTCATGGCGGAGTTTCTCGATGCGCTCTGGCTGTATGGTAATAAGGAGCGTATAGCCCAGATCTATATGTGTCCGGTTGTCATGAGCACTACCTACGGCGAAAGGGAAGGGAAGCTGGAGCTGGCCCAGGCCTGGGAGATACTGGGAGGCAAGCCATGTTCCGGCATATGCGGTTATGTGCAGGACACGGTTTCCTTCGAATTAAACGACGCCTATGCCACACTGGTTGAGAAAAAGGCCGAGAATATGTATCGTACCATCTCACAGAAGATTGTCTCTCTTCCTGCTTCAAATCAGGCTGTAAGGCAGATGGTATCGGCAGCCCCTCAGATAGAGCTTACCGCGCAGGAGGCTGAGCAGCTCTCCAAATATGCCTCCGATGATAATTATGTCCAGACACAAAAAGAGGACATCAAGGAGCTTGCATCCCATTTCAAAACCCTGATGGGCAATCAGGGCGTGTCAGTCGAGGATATGCTGATAAAGGACTTCCAGGATAATTTTTCACCGGATCCTTCCTTCAGCGCCTCCTACAGCATGCTGATAAAGGACATCGAAAAGCCCCTCGCCATTATCGTAAAGGGTCCGGAGCTTGACGTGCATTACGGCAGCATAGATAAACCGACGGTCATATGCCGTATGGATAAGGACAAGCTTATAAATATAACTGCCGGCGCAGAAACCTTCCAGCGGGCATTCATGACCGGTGACATGCAGGTCAAGGGCGAATTCAAGGAGCTTCGCAAATTGGATTCATTATTTAAATTTAAAAAATAATATAACACGGAGTGTATTGTCGTTATGAATAAAACAGAAACACCTTCTGAATATTCAAGCTATGACAGATTTTTACATGAGAACAGGATCAAAATAAACCACTATCTTAATATCGTACTTTTATGCTTCACAGCCGCAGGGCCTGCTATAGCCTTCGGCATATATGCGGGTGTCTTCCCTGATGTCGGATATATGACCTGTGTCAATATATCCATGACGCTTTTGCTTTTGTCAGTCGTACATTTCATCCTTATGAAATTCATTCCGGGATCAGTGGCCACGAGTGTTTTTGCACTTGTTGCCCTGAATCTGCTGCTTGTCTATATGTTTTGCTCCCATGTCAGCATTTATCTGACATGGTTTCTCATCCCGCTTTTGAGTCTGATGTTCTGTGACAAAAAAATATATATCTTTGCCATCGCATCTAATTATATCTTTATGATGATCGCAACCTGGCTTGCCGCCCCGTATTATGCCGCCATGCAGTCCCGGTATGCGACTCCGCTGGCCTTTTTTGTGGACAGAGCGGGGGGCTTCACCATAGAGACTCTGGTCATGTTCGTATCAGGATACGCGCTTGGCAGGGTTTCCGTCCGGTATATGCGGGAGCTTATCAGTAATTACAGACAGATACGTCAGCACGAGGAGCAGATCCAGGAGCGTATGAGTATCCTTGATTCCATGGCAGAGATCTATGATAATGTGAATCTCATAAATTTCGTCGACAACACGGAAATGTCCTTAAGGGAGGATAAGCTCGTTCCAAAGCAGATAAATATGTCTGTACAGACCCATACAGCTATGACCAGGAAGCTTAAGGATCATGTCATGCCGGATCAGGTAGAGGATTTCCTGAACTATACGAATTTAAGAACCATACGGGCAAGGCTCTCCCATAAAAAGATCATCTCGGCAGATTTCATCGATATAGTCAACGGCTGGTTCAGAGCCCAATATATATCAGTTGACTCAACCATAGACGGTATCCCCAATGTAGTTATCTATACCACCCGAAACATCGACGAGGAAAAGAGAAGGGAAGAGCATCTGATAAGGATATCTCTCACAGATGAGCTGACACGGCTTTTTAACCGCCGCTGCTATGAGGAGGATATAGCGATATACCGGGAAAAGGGGCTTGATCCTGATTTCGTTCTGCTTTCTATTGACGTCAACGGTCTGAAGACCGCTAATGATACAAAAGGCCATGCGGCAGGCGATGAGCTGATAAAGGGCGCGGCCGACTGTCTGGCCGCCTCGGTGGGAAGCCATGGGAAGGCTTACCGTACCGGCGGCGATGAATTCCTTGCAATAGTGCATACGGACGATCCGGGCGCTATTCTGGATAATATCCGTGAAAAAACGGAGCAGTGGCACGGGATGTATCTTGACGAGATCTCAATGTCCGTAGGATATGCTGCCTGCAGGGATCATCCCGGCGCATCCATAGACGATCTGGAAAAGGCCGCTGACGCAAGCATGTATGCGGAAAAAGAGCGTTATTACCGCGAAAAGGGACTGGATCGCAGAAAATCAGGGCAATAGTGAACATAATGCTTGCATTGATTTACATAACGATGTATAATATGCAACGTTTTAGTGATAAAGCACAATATATTGAAGGGAGAATAACATGAACAAAAAGTTGATAGCCGTAATGGCAACACTTGCTATCACAGCCATGTCTGTGGTACCCGCATTCGCTGCATCACCTGATATTGAAGCTGCAAAGGCGGCTCAGGATGCGCGCAATGCAAAGATAGCAGCTGACAAGGAGAGCCTTGCAAATTTCCAGGAGTCCGAGAAGGCCAAGGGTGAGGCTCAGAAGGCTGCAGGACAGTCTGCATACGAGGCTGCACAGGCAGCGCTTGAGAGCTTCAGGAGCGGCGAGCTTGCCAAGGGTGAGGCTCAGAAGGCTGCAAGCCAGGCAGCTGCAGACGCAGGAAAGGCTGCAGTAGAGACATTCCAGAAGAGCGAGCTCGAGAAGAGCGAGGCTGCCAAGGAGGCAGGAAAGGCTGCTCTTTCATCAGCTCAGGATTCCTTAAATTCTTTCTGGTCATCTCAGAAGGATGCTGAGAACGCACAGAATGCAGAGCTTGCAGAGAACCAGAAGAAGGTTAATGCATATCTTTCAAGCCTTTGATAAGGAGCTTTGATTCCGACAGATATCAGGAAAGCCATGAGAGGATTTCTCTCATGGCTTTTTAAATTCCCTCTTGACAAATATGATCCGAACGGTATAAGATACGTTTACTTCAAAAAATCATTTTCGGTTTTTCGAAAGCCGCTTTTCGGCGGCAGGCAGACTGCATACAGCAGATGCCTGATATTCAAAAATCATTGAATTGGAAACCCCGGTTGTTGTTTCGTCACGGTTTCCGGAATGCAAGGTCATATGAAAAATTATATTTTGCTGCTTACGCTTTTTATCTGTGCTCTTACAGATATGGCAAGCTACAGGATCAAAAACCAGGTCCTGATCTTCTCAGCCGCATGGCTGCTGTTCTTTGAATCTTTTATATATACAAACGGTGATCCCGTTTCGGATATATTGTCGGCAGGAATCGTTTTTTTGATCTTTCTCCCTTTCTACATGCTGAATCTGGTAAAAGCCGGAGATGTCAAGCTCCTTATGCTCCTGTCCATGTATACCGGATTGCACGGGATATACAGTATCGCAGGTACAACCGCTGCCGTATCCGCCCTGATCGTCGTCCTTATCAGCTCAGTCTCGCATGAGCACATTCTGAAAACCAGATATCCGTTTGCCTTTGCTCTTTTACTCGGGGCACTGCCTCTGTGGTATTGAAAAGGAGATTCCATGACACACTCTAAAAGCTCTACTATGGCGATATATTTTGCCGAAATGGATTATCTTGAATGCTTCATGAATTACATATCGGAAAAAAACACCGGCTTCGTTTGCTGCGGCTTCACGAAAAGCGACAGCCTGAAGGAATATGCAAAGAAAAATCATATAGCCGTACTGCTGACGGATTCCGTCTGCTTTGAGAAGGGCGCGAGACATATAAATTCAGAAATGACGGTAGTGCTTACGGAAAGACCGGATACGGAAAATCCCCCGGGAGTGTATACGGTGAATATCCTCCAGCCTGTAGATGAGATACTCCGCGAGATCCTCAAAACAGCTGCAAGGCTTGACATTACCGTAGCTCAAAGCGTATTAAGCTCATCTCTCAATATATATTCCTTCTTCTCGCCGGTCGGCAGATGCCTGAAAACGAGCCTTGCCGTAGCTGCAGCCCAGCTCCTGTCCGACCGTGACAGAACTATATATATAAACCTTGAACCGGATTCCGGCTTTTCCGTACTTTTCGGACGTGAATACGATACCGATCTTTCGGATCTGATGTTCTACTTAAGAGACGGATCACATGACAGTGCTTCCCTGATGCTCCAAAGCGCTGTATGCGACAGTCAGGGAATAAGCTATATCCCCTCCGTCATGAATCCGGGGGATCTCTTCCAGATATCCTGTGATGAGCTCATCAGGCTTTTTGATCTGCTTCAGAGCAATGGCTATAAAAATATAGTACTGGACCTTGGGATCCTGCTTCCCGGATTCGAAAGGCTGCTTGCCATCAGCGAAAAGATATTTATGCCTGTCTTAAATGACAGTGTATCAGCGGCTAAAACTTCGCAGCTTTTCTCATATTTAAGGACTCTGGAGGATATCCGCATCGAGGACCGTATCCGGAACCTGGAACCGCCGTTTTTTAAGGATCTTCCGGGTATAGCAGGAAACATGAGGCATACTGAGATAGGAAGATATATGGCCGGTTTTTTATACGGGCCAAGCTGAGGCTTTCAGATGCGTGCTATCGGGATAAGCAGGCAGGAGATTGGTTCCCGGGACAGGAGGTATCGGACTTATGGATGCAGCCACGGAAAACAGCAGGGATAACAGCAGATTTCTCCGACTTAAGGAGGATGTCATCTCAAGGATAGATATGTCCAGAGATGTCTCAGATGAAGAGATCCGGGATATCATCAGAAATTCCATCTATGAGATGAAAAAAACAGAGAATATAAGCCTGCTTGAACGTGAGGAGCTTTTTCAGCTTTTGTTCTGCGAGGTCAGAAGACTCGGTATCCTGGAGGAGCTCGTAGCCGACAGCTCCGTAACGGAGATAATGGTAAACGGCATAAGCGATATCTTCATTGAGCGCGACGGAGTCATATCAAAATGGGACAGGCATTTCGAATCTGTGGACAGTCTGCGGTCTGTTATCCAGCAGATCGTCGCCAAAAGCAACCGGATAGTAAATGAAGCCTCCCCGATAGTGGATGCGAGGCTCGAAAACGGCGCAAGAGTCAATGTCGTCATGAATCCTGTCGCCATAAACGGCCCGATACTGACCATAAGGCGCTTTCCCGACGATCCGATCACGATGAAGGATCTGATCGGCTTCACCTCCATTACGCCGGAGGCAGCCGAATATATGAAAAGACTTGTTGTCTCGGGCTATAACATATTTGTTTCCGGCGGTACCGGCTCCGGTAAGACGACTTTCCTGAATGCTCTGTCCGAATATATCCCTTCCACGGAAAGGATAATTACCATTGAGGATTCTGCCGAGCTTCAGATAAGGGGCATTGAAAATCTTGTGAGTCTTGAAACGAGAAATGCCAATGTAGAGGGCCTGCGTGAGATATCTGTCAGGGATCTGATAAAAACCTCCCTCAGAATGAGACCCGACCGCATCATAGTCGGAGAGATCAGGGACGGCGCGGCATTGGATTTTCTTTCAGCTGCAAATACAGGACACGACGGTTCCCTGTGTACCGGTCATGCAAACAGTGCAAAGGACATGCTCTCAAGGATAGAAACCATGGTGCTTATGGGAATGGAGCTGCCACTTCCGGCTGTACGACGCCAGATGGCATCTGCCATAGATATCATAGTGCATCTGGGAAGACTCCGGGACAAAACCCGCAAGGTTTTGGAGATCACGGAGATGATCGGTCTTGAAAACGGTGAATTTGTGCTTAATCCGTTATTCAGTTTTATTGAGGAAGGAGAGACAAAACGTGGACTCATCAAAGGAAATCTCAAAAAAACCGGCCGGCTTTCATTTGTGGAAAAGCTCCAGAGATGCGGCCTTTATGATAAGGATCTTATTTGAATGGACAGCGATATGCGCCCTCACGGCATATGTTTTTTACAGAAGCATCCCCGCCTTTGCAATACTTTTTCCGGGTATAGTCCCCTACGCCGGCTGGAGGACCGCCCAGGCGGAACGCGCCAGAAAAACACTTCTTTCGATGCAGTTCAGAGAAAGCATCCTTGCCGTCAGTACCGCGCTCAATGCCGGATATTCCGTTGAAAATTCTTTTATTGAAGCATATCACGACATGAAGGAGATGTACGGGGACGAAGCCCCGATAACTGCTGAATTCTACAGGATAGTATTGCGGCTGCGTGATAATGAGCAGATCGAATATATAATCCGGGATTTCGGCCGGAGAAGTGAGATAGAGGACATCAATGATTTTGCTGCTGTCTTCGAAGCGGCAAAACGGATAGGAGGAGATATGACAAAAATAATCAAAAGAGCCTCAGCGAATATTAGTGAAAAAATCGACGTGAAAAGAGAAATAGAAACCTCCATGAGCGCCAGAAGGCTGGAGCTTCGGGTAATGGAGGTCGTTCCCTTCGGCATCCTGCTGTATCTGCAGACCGGCTCCTCAGATTTTATCTCCATACTTTACAGTGGGATCACAGGAAGAGTGCTCATGACCTCAGCGCTGGCAGTATACCTTGCCGGAGTGTTCATGGCTGAGAGAATAATAAATATAGAGGTCTGATCATGAAGCCCTTTTACAGACTGGCTGAAATGATCCTCAGATATTTCACGCCAAAAGAAACAGAATATGTGAGAGAGAAGCAGATGCTCATGCATCCGGGTGAATCCGGTGCCAGACTGACCAGAGATTACTTTATCAAAAAGATCGGTACAGTGATCGCCATCACCGCAGCCGGGATCGTACTGTCAACAACGGTGCTGATCGCAGATATAAGAAGCTCCCGGCAGATAACTGAAGGCAGTATAGAAAGAAACAGCTATGGCGAAGGTGAAAGATCTGTAACTCTGGATCTGTATAAGGACGGAGAGCTCTTTCAGAGAGAAAAAAAGATCGTGATAGATGAGAAGCATTATACCGGGGATGAGATCCAAACCATCTTTAAAAAAACAGCCGAAGAGATCGAGGTATCCCTGTTGGGGGAAAACACCTCCCCGGATCATATAGACCATGATCTTATCCTTCCTAAAGGATCTGAAATCTATCCGGTTTCTGTAGAATGGCTCATAGGAGACTATGATGCTCTGGACAGCTCGGGACATATCCAGGACAGCTTTCATGATGAGGCAGGAAGAGAGGTAAAGCTTACGGCAGAGCTGTCGTACGGCTCTATGTGCGAGGATCATGTTTTCTATGTAAAGGTCTACCCGAAATACCGCGAAGCAGATGACAGGCTCTCGCATGACATAGACAGATCCATCAGCGAATATGCCGTAAACTCTGCCAGTCAAAATGCCCAGCCGCTCCCGGATACAGTCGACGGCTATCACATATCCTACAAAAGATCACTGCCCCATACCTGGATCTGGATACTTATGACAGCAGGGCTCGCAGGATTTGCGGTCTATACAGGAAAAGACCGGGATCTGAAGGCAGAGGTCACAAAAAGAGAACGTGAAATGCTTTTGGACTATCCTGAAATCGTAAGCAAACTGACGCTGCTCATCGGAGCCGGGCTGACCCTCAGATCAGCATTTGAAAAGGTTGCTTCCGACTACAAAAACCGCACCTATGGCAGGAAATCCTATGCCTGCGAGGAAATGCTCATTACAGTACATCGTATGCGAAGCGGCATAAGCGAGTATGAAGCCTATCTGGACTTCGGAAAAAGATGCGCCGTGAGACGGTATACCAAGCTCGGCGCCTTATTCTCCCAGAATATAAAGAAGGGAAGCTCCGGTCTTCTGGCCGAGCTTGAAAAGGAAGTAAGGGACGCGTTTGAGGAACGCAAGGCAAATGCAAGAAAAAGAGGAGAGGAGGCAGGTACAAAGCTTCTCCTGCCAATGGCAATGATGCTCTCCGTAGTAATGATAATAATAATAGTTCCGGCTTTTATGGCTTTTTCATTATAACTGCCGTCAGCAGCCGGCGTGGTCGTAAGTATTTCAGTTTCAAATTCCATATACCCCGGAACACGTCCCTGACAGGAAGTCTGTTCCGTTTACAGGTATAAATACAGCATGACGGCATTCCATGTCATGTGGAAAGGAGGAGATGCCATGTTGAAGACCATAAAAAGGTTTATCAGAGAGGAAGACGGTATCGGGACAGTCGAAATGATCCTGATCCTCGTGGTTCTTATCGGTCTCGTACTGATCTTTAAATCACAGCTTACCGATCTGGTAAACAAAATCTTCAAAACCATAAACACCAAAGCAGGGCAGGTCTGAGCCCTAAAGGAGGATAGATGAAATACAGGTATAAAGGCACGATCACAGTTTTTCTGAGCCTGATACTGTCGCTCATACTCTCTTTGATATTGAGCATAACGGAAAGCGCCGCCTATGCGGCATCAAGAATGAAATGTGAATTAGCGGCAGATCTGTCGCTGGAATCCGTATTCGCTGAATACAACAGAGAGCTTCTAAGCCGGTACGACCTGTATTTCATCGATACCTCATACGGCGGTCCTGCTCCTTCCTTAAATGAACTGAAGGAGCATATGAAGGATTATATAAGCTACAATATAGATCCCTCAAAGGGCACCTTCTCCATCATATCCCCTGCCGATTTTACGGCTCTTAAACTTGAATCTCTGGATATCGCAGAAGCCTCATACGCTTCAGATGCGGCAGGAAGAGTCTTCAAAAGACAGGCGATCCAGGCCTTTGAAGACCTCCACGGGATAAGCGCCGCCAAGGCTCTTGCAGGAAAAGCAGGGGCTTTGATCTCGGATTACAACAGCAGCGGGATAGAGGATGAGGATCCGGACGAATACCGCAAGCAGCTGGAGCAGGAGCTGAATGATATAGATTATAAGATATCCGACAACCCCGCAAGAAATGCCTTCGACGACAGAGAGGGGATCTTAAGACATGTGATGAATACACATTCGATCTCTGACAGGACTATCGATACGTCAGCCCTTATCTCCCACAGGAGCATAAACCGGGGTACGGGAATACATGGCGGGAACGTGGATACAGAAAGCATGCTCTCCGAATTGATGTTTGACGAATATCTGATGGACAAATTTACCTCCTATACTGATGAACACTCCGGTGAAGCTGCGGAATACGAGCTCGAATACATCCTCTACGGCAAAGCCTCGGACAAAGCGAATCTGAGAAAAACCGTGGAGAAGATAATGCTTTTGCGATACGGAGCGGATGCCGCTTTCATATTCACCGACGCGGAAAAAAAGAGCTGCGTAGAGGCCATCGCCACTGTGATCTGCACCCTTCTTTTAGTTCCCGAAGCTGCCGATGCCCTGACAGACCTGATCCTTCTGGCCTGGGCCTATGGCGAGAGCGTATCCGATACTGTACGGCTGCTGGCAGGGGAAAGAGTCCCTCTTACAAAAAACAGCAGTGACTGGAAAATGCCGCTGTGGGGACTGATATCCATAAAGGCAAATGCCAGACCCACAGGACAAAAAGGCACCGGCTTTTCATACGAGGATTATCTCAGGGTTTTTCTTGCAGTCGAAAACAAAACCACAAAGTGCATGCGGGCCATGGACGTGATCGAAATGAATCTGCGTCAGACGGAGGGCAACAGAAATTTCCGTATGGACGGCTGCGTAGAATACGTAAGCATGAGTGCAGTAATGACCTGCAGAGGCAGATACAGACTTTTCATAGACAGGAAAATGAGCTATTTAAGTGACTTTTGATGTAATGTTTCCGGGAAGGGGTCTCCCACCTTCTTAATGATGTGTGATAATTATGAAACTGACAGTAAAACAGAAAAAAGAGATATCAAAAATTCATACTCCTGAAAATTCCCCTCCAAAACCCGGGAGGCCCCTTCCCGGCAGCATTACGCTGGAAACAGCCCTTGTACTGCCTGTTTTTCTCTTTGCCATGCTTTCCGTAATATATATCATCGACGCTATACGGATCTCGTCCGAGAATACCGAAAAGCTGGCGGAAAAGGCCTGTAAATACGCGAAATATGCCTATATAGGAGAAAGCCTCACAGATGATACCGCATTATCCGACGCCATAGATATGATAAACGGCGGAGATGATATCATTGACCTGGTCAGGCGGTATCGTATCAGTGTTCCATTTGACCTTCTTAATACCTATGATCCGTATGCACTGGACAGAGTAAGGGTACGCGCCTTTACAGGATACGATAATTCGAAGCACGCAAAATGCAGTGATGAGGCTGATGAGGATACGGTATATGTAACAGAATACGGCTCCGTATACCACAGATCATTAGGCTGTTCGCATCTCGATCTGAATATCCGGTCCGTGGATTACGACAAGATCTCCATGGAGCGGGCAAATGACGGTTCCAGATACCATGCCTGTGAATACTGCTGTCAACCCGGATCACGCCCTTCTTCCGTTTATATTACGGATGACGGGAACAGATACCACTCAACTCTGTCCTGCGGCGCCCTTAAAAGAACCATAAACGAAGTATCCTTATCGCAGACAGCTCTGCCTGCCTGTAAAGAATGTGGAGGTTAAAATGATCCCTCTTTTGTTATTTCTGATACTGGGAACCGTGTCTGATATAAAAAACCGAAGCATTCCGGCAATATTCTTTCTGATCTTTGGCATGCTGGGACTTCTGGAATATATGCTTTACGGCAGGACTGCCCTGATAAATGAATTAATGGGGATAATACTCGGTATTGTTTTTATCGCGGTATCTATCATATCCGAAAACAGGCTGGGAATGGGAGACGCCCTGGCGATCCTTGTAACAGGGGTTTTCCTCGGTGGCATGGAGGCCTCCTGTGCCCTCCTTTGCGCGATGCTTATAAGCGCCTTTTTCTCTGTCATCATTCTGGCTCTTCATAGGGGTGACCGCTCTACGGCTCTTCCCTTCATACCCTTCCTGCTGGCCGGATACATTCTTGAAAAGCTGGGAGCTGCAATATGAGAAGGCATCTTAAAGCATCCTGTACAGTAGAGGCGGCGCTGATCTTTCCTTTTATCATGGGCATTATAGTGTTTATCATCTATATTTCCTTTTTCCTTCACGACAGGGCTGTCATGAAGAGCTGTGCATATCAGGCGGCATTGAAGGGAAGCCTGATACGGAGCAGTACCTCCGAAATGGAAAATGCGGCACGCAGAGCAGCTGAATATAATATCGACGGCCTTCTGCTGGCAACTGCGGATCTCAATACCGAGGTGGCTGTATCCGGGAAGGAGATAACAGTGTCATACAGAGGAAATCTGCGGATCCCGCAGGGGATCCTTTTCATGAAGATAACCGGGACTGACAGTATAGAGGTCTCGGGCGAAGCCAGCGCATACCAGAAGGATGCGATAGAATTCATCAGAAAAAGCCGGACAGTCACAAATTCATTGAATCATGCCGGAAAATAATATGGAGGTTAGAAAATGCAGATCACCTATAAAAGAAACGGCCTTAAGAACTATATGATCATAAGGAATGAAAAGGACGGCTCTCCGGGCCTTCGCGAAAAAATGATAATACGTAATAAGATCAGACATCTTGCAAAAATGACTCCCCAGAGCATCGACGGCAAAACCTATTACTACTACGATATCCAGGGCAGAGTAAATCTTGAGGCTCTTTTTACCGGACGCTGCTTTAAGGCTGACGAGCTTCGGGCAATACTTAAAAGCCTGTCAGAAATGCTGTACGAGCTTCAGCGGTATATGCTCTCTCCTGATGAGGTCATTTTTTCTCCCGGTGCTGTATGGCTGTCCCCTGATACTCTTGAGCCATCTTTTATCTATGTGCCGGAAATGCTGCCTGATGAATGCTGCAGCATAAGACTGCTTGCACAGTTTTTCACGGAACATGTCGACGGTGAAGACCGTGAGGCCGCTTCCATGGCTTATGAATATCTTGAGATGGTAGAGAACGGCTATATCATACCAGATGTCAAGGAGCCGCAGCCGGATTTTTGCAGGACTGATGAGACGCCGCCCATCGACCCCGATGATTACTGGGATCTGAAGGAGGGCATAGCTGATGAGATGAAACCCTTCTTTGAGGATAACGGGCCGGACAGGCAGGCGGACCGCAGGGCAAAAACGATCCCTGCTGTCATATGTCTTGGTACGGTCATCGTCGCAGCCGGCATATATATCGCTTTTGTCCTGAGACCGGATCTGTTTCCCGTGATCCTGTCCGATGAAGAATATATGATCGCGGGTGCAGGCATAGCTGTCGCTTTTGCGCTTGTCCTTACAGGCGTGATCTATATGTTCGGAAAAAAGAACGACAGTGAAGGGAATGAGGGGAATGAGGGGACCGATCTCTCCGGAAATGACCCTTCTCCGGCAGAGATGACCTATTCCGGACAGAATGAGGAGATATATGCAGACCGGGAGTATTCTGAAAAAAAAGATCCGGCAGATGAAAAAACCGTACTGCTGAAAA
Source organism: uncultured Lachnospiraceae bacterium (assembly GCA_947165275.1). Classification (GTDB taxonomy): domain Bacteria; phylum Bacillota; class Clostridia; order Lachnospirales; family Lachnospiraceae; genus NK4A144. The sequence goes on from CAMUZQ010000005.1 coordinate 63,619, forward strand.
GAACCGGTTCTTTTTCCCCTGCCGGCAGATATCCCATGCTGAAATATGATGACGGAAGACATGTTATCATCCGGCGTTTTCCATTCATAATGGGAAAGATGAAGACCCGTGTGGATGAAGTCATAGAGGGTGAAGGGATCAGCCGTATACATGCCATGATCAAAGAACAGGATGGATTCTATTATATATCCGATCTGAATTCCCTCAACGGAACCGGTGTAAACGGCAAAATGCTCGAAGCAAACGAAACTGTGGAGATATCCAGCGGAGATATCATATCCCTGGCGGATACGACTCTGACCTTTCAGGCTGCAGCACCTGAAAAACCTGTGCCGGATAATAAATGCAGACAGTAGAAATGCCTGATCATCCGATCAGGCATTTCAGGAGAAGGTATTTCTTTCTTATGGGGTGCCGTCCTTCCAGACGACATCATGTATTGGGGGTACGCTGATAATATATCACTTTGCCGGAATGTCAACAATCCGCATTTTTCACAAGCTTTACGGCGTTTGCCGGGCTTTTTTGTGCAAAACTACTGATAAATACGGCATTTTTCCTGTATTCCGGCCCGCAGATGCCGTATTTCAGCCCTCCCACAGTGCATTAAATTCATACATATCTATCTTTTCCTTTGTCAGGAGCAGCTCTGCAGTACGGTCAAGTATGTCTTTATGCTCACCGATTATGGACCTTGCCTTCTCATGACATTCGGCAATGATACGCTTAACCTCTATATCGATCTCACGCAGGGTTTCCTCTGACATGCTCCTGCCATGAGCCAGATCTCTGCCTATGAAGACCTCCTCATCATCCTCGTCAAAGCTCATGACACCTATCTTGTCACTCATTCCATAGGTGGTCACCATCCTTCTGGCCAGCTTCGTAGCCTGTTTGAAATCCTGTGAAGCCCCGGTTGTCACATCATCCTGACCGAAGATGATCTCTTCCGCCACCCTGCCTCCTAGATCAACTACGATCTGATTCAGCATCTTTGATCTTGTACGGAACATTTCATCCTTTTCCGGAAGAGGCATGGTATATCCTGCTGCTCCCATCCCTGTAGGTATTATAGATATGCTGTATACAGGCCCCACGCCTGGCAGCACATGGAAGAGGATCGCATGTCCGGCCTCGTGATAAGCCGTGATACGCTTCTCTTCATCAGATATGAGCTTGCTCCGCTTTTCACTTCCTATCCCGACCTTTACGAAGGAAGCCTTTATATCAGCCTGAGTGATATAGGAACGGTTCTCCTTCGCTGTCTTTATTGCGGCTTCATTAAGAAGATTCTCCAGATCGGCACCTGTGAAGCCGGCCGTGGTCTGTGCTATCTGCTTAAGATCCACATCATCCCCAAGAGGTTTATTCTTTGCATGGACCTTTAATATATCCTCCCGTCCGCGTACATCCGGCGCACCGACTCCCACCTTCCGGTCGAAACGGCCGGGTCTCATGATAGCGGGATCGAGGATATCGACACGGTTTGTAGCTGCCATTACTATGATCCCCTCGTTTACGCCGAATCCGTCCATTTCCACAAGAAGCTGATTCAGGGTCTGCTCTCTCTCATCATGTCCGCCTCCGAGACCTGTTCCACGGCGTCTTGCCACAGCGTCTATCTCATCTATGAACACTATACAGGGTGAATTCTTTTTCGCATCGGCAAAAAGGTCTCTCACCCTCGAAGCACCGACACCAACGAACATTTCCACAAAATCAGAGCCGGATATGGAAAAGAAAGGCACCCCGGCTTCACCGGCAACTGCCTTTGCGAGCAGAGTCTTTCCGGTTCCGGGAGGACCTACGAGTATGACTCCTTTTGGTATCCTGGCTCCCACAGATGTGTATTTGGAAGGATCCTTTAAGAAATCCACTATCTCTTCCAGATCCTCCTTCTCTTCAACAAGGCCGGCTACATCCTTGAAGGAGATCTCAGTCTGCCCCGGAGCCACCATACGGGCCCTGCTCTTTCCGAAGTTGAGCATCCTTCCTCCGCCTGAAGCCGCCGCGCTCTGTGAATTCATTATGGCCATTATTATCATGACCACCACTACCGACAGGACAACAGGTATCCCGTAGGTTAATAGAATACTCTCCCTCTTTACCTCATCTTCATTATAAGACGGGAAGAGCTCCTTCATCTCCTCCTCAACCTCTGTGATATCGGACACATAGAGTCTGTGCGTCTGACCGTTTTTCAGAGTAACTGTTACATCTCCTGTAGGTGTCTCCGAATTCGGTGATATCAATACTCCTGTTACATCCTTATTATTCAGATCCTCCAGGAAGGTCTTGTAGTTATAGGTATCCCTGGGCTCTATATCAGTAGACATGTAGGAAATCAGCAGCAGGATAGCTGCTACAATGATAAAATACAGGCCTATGCCTTTGTTTGAATTTTTCAAGTTTTTACCCCTCCGGCTCCACTACACCAATATAAGGCAGATTTCTGTATTTCTGCGCATAATCCAGTCCGTATCCGACTATAAACTTATCGGGTATCACAAATCCTGTATAATCAATGTCCACATCGGTGACACGACGGTCCGGCTTATCAAGCAGCGCACAGAGCTTGACCTCTGCAGGTCCTCTGTTTTTTAGCACATCCAGCAGATAGTGCATCGTCCGGCCGGTGTCTATGATATCCTCGACTACAAGGATATTCTTATCCCTTATGGGACGATCGAGATCGAGATCTATCTTCACGACCCCGGAGCTTTCCGTTTCATTACCATAGCTTGAGCAGCGCATGTATTCCATCTCCACCGGAACTGTGATACGCTTTGCCAGCTCACAGGCAAAGGTAACGGCACCCTTCAGGATACAGACCATGGTTATGGTCCTGCCCTTATATTCTTCGGATATCTGTCTGCCAAGCTCTGCTATCCTGCTGTCTACCTCTTCTTCCGTAAACATAGTTGTAATTTTGTCAGCCATTTTTTATCTCCATTTTCAATATTTTTTCTGAACCTTCAGTTACCTTGAATCTCTCTCCTATCCGTCCCGTGTCCGGTATCCAGACTATTTCAGAACCAACGGTAACAAAATACATTTCCTCCCTCTTTTCCGAAGGGATCCTGTCTTCTATCAAAAGATCCTTCAGTTTTTTATTACCGCCCCTGATCGATATATGATCTCCTGGCATCCTGTGACGTACTGATAGAACAGACACGCCATTTATTTTATCATAATCTATATATTTCGTGTAGATATCACCTGCTTTTATTTCCTCTGCGGCCACCTTTTTCCTGTCCAGGATCTCAAATCCCAGCACAGGCTTCATCTGCAATGAAGGAAGCTCGTATTTACCGCCCCTTCGTATCACTACGGTCCTGAATTCCCTGGATGCTGTTATTCCGTAGATAAGCTTCACATGCCGGCCGGACTGGCCTTTGGCTATTGAAAGCACTGCCTCTATATGCTTCCTTCCTATATCTCTGGCTTTTCCGGATACGCTGATGAGCGCTTTTTTGACCACTCTGGAAGCTATGATACTGTGAAAGGTTTCAAATCTGTCCAGATCGATCCTTAACACGCCCTTATCCTCTGTCTCATCCCGAAGGATACATTCCTCAAAGGCCTTCCCGGTCATCTGATCCAGATAATCCTCTGTTTCCGTCAGCTCCGCCGCTGTTTCACATATATGCTCCGTGGCTTTTTCATTAAGCCCTGACAGCTCCGGGATAACTGTATGACGGATCCGGTTCCTTGTTATATCCAGATCCGAGTTGGTCAGATCCTGTCTGTATTCTATATGCTTCTGCCGGCAGTATTCCTCAGTATCCTGTCTGGTGATGCAGAGTAAGGGCCTGATATATCTGTCCCTTACCGGGATCATTCCGCGCAATCCGCGGAGTCCGGTTCCGCGCAGGGCATTGAATATAAATGTCTCTGCCTGGTCATCCATATGATGCGCCAGAGCGATCCTGTCAGCATCAAGGCTTTCAAACACACGGTACCTTTCATTCCTGGCAGCCTCTTCAAGTGTGGTTCCTGTCATCTCAGACACTCCTGCGGCATCGACCGATTCGACTATGACCGGGATACTGAGCTTCGCGCATTCGTTTTTTACATAAGCCATATCGTCGACCGATTCCTGACCTCTTATACCATGCTCAACGTGGACCGCAGACAATGAAAAGTCCATATCCCCTGACAGCTCCTTCAGCAAAAAAAGAAGGCACATGCTGTCCGCGCCCCCTGACACCGCCACATACACATGATCTCCCGGATTTATCATTTCATGACGGCAGATATAATCTCTGACCCTTTTTTTAATATCATTTACCATCTTCTGTTTTGAATATTATTTCATTTTCGTGTACCAGCCCCAGCTTTTTCTTGGCCATCTCCTCGGCAAATTTCTTTGTCCTGGTATATTTTTCAAATTCCTCCAGCTCCTCTGTCCTTGCCTGCTCCATTTCCAGCTGGGCGGTAAGCTCCGCTTCCTTTTCTTTTAAGGCCCTGTTCTTTTCCATCAGGGTCTTGCTGTCAACACTGATGACGACAAGCAGCAGCCCCACTATGATGATGATGGCAAAAACAGAGAGTCTGTTCTTTCTGACTCTCCTGTACATGGCTGCTTTTCGTTTATGCTGTTTCTTTCCATTTTTATTATTATTATACATGGCTGTCTTAAATTGATATAATTATGTTAACGATAACACATGCCGCTATTTATTGCAAGATTTTACATGATCCTGTACCATGTGATATAATTTATTTTGTATCTGTATTTTTGTAGATGCAAAATTTTTTATTGTTTTATGGAGGAAAGATCATGTCATTTACAGATGCTGTCAAGTCATGTTTTTCACAATACGCAGGATTCAACGGAAGAGCACGCCGCAGCGAATACTGGTTCTGGTATTTATTCTCAGCAATTGTAGGCTCTGTGGTATCGATAATCGCGAAGAACACTTCCGATCTTGTCTCTTTAGTGCCGCTTGTGATACTTGTGCCTTCGCTGGCTGTTGAGTTCCGCAGGCTTCATGACACCGGAAGATCCGGAGCCTTCGTATTATTAAATTTTATTCCTTTAATAGGACAGATCATTCTCATCATCTTCTGTGTCCAGGATTCACAGCCCGGTGAGAATAAATACGGACCTAATCCAAAGGGTATGTGACACTCATCAGGGGGAATATGTACACACTTGACAAGGATAATGTAAGAGAAATAACAGAGAGCTGCGTCAGCGGATCGGAGTTTCAGCTCCATGCTCTGTATGCTTTTCGTTTTATGACGGAAAATGTCTATAGCCCGATAGGTGTTGATATGTCATTCTCTACTGACGGCAAAGACGGGATATCATCAGGACTCTACCAGAAGATCACCGGAGACAGATCCTATTATCTGGGCTTCATTGATCTGCATGGCGGTCTTGTTACGATAGCAAAGGGCTTTGCCGGAGAAGAATTTGAAAATGATACCGAATTTATCAGGGATGCAACAGGCGAATTCATCAACAGGATCAATGGGGAATTTGTCATAGAGTCCTCAAAGTCCGGTATCATGCTGGATATGGAGCCTCAGCTTTTCCTTGAGGAGGATGAGGCTGCTTCCGTGATAAAACCGGTGAAAATCCTGCATATCCCTATCGCCATAGGCGGATCCGAGGTGGAAATGCTTTTTGTCAAGGTTTGAGTATCTCCTCTCTCATGGGTCCGACGAGATACAGGCTCCCACAGATCACAGTAGCTGCGGTTTCATGCCGCAGCTTTTTTATTGCCACGCAGGCCTCCTCCGTGCCGGCCGCAGGTATGATATCCATACCCGGAGACACGGCCTCTATGGCCTCCGTAAGCTCGCCTGCAGACAGGCTCCTGGGATTATCAACCTTACACGCTATGACCTTCGCGGCAAAGGGGAGCAGCAGACTCAGCATTTCTCTGTATTGCTTATCCCTCAGGATCCCCATACAAAAGGTAAGGCGTTTATTCCCGAAATATCTCTCCAGGGACTCTGCAAGCGCCTTCGCTCCATCTGCGTTATGGGCTCCGTCTGCTATGATGAAGGGATCCTTTTCGAGGATCTCAAATCTTCCGGGCCAGACCGCCTTCTCTATCCCCAGGGATATACTGCTCTCTGAGATAAACGGCAGATCTTTTCTTAAAAGCCCTGCCGCCTGTATAGCAAGAGAAGCATTGTCTGTCTCATAGAGTCCTCTCATCACGGTCCGGTATGTCACTCCCTTGAGAATAAAAGTCTGACCTTCTGAAAGGGAGGCTTCTGATGCTTCAGGAAGCTCTGCTGTGATCAGCTCAGCGTTCTTATTCCGGCATTCTCCCTCAAACACGTCCATAATGTCTTTTTCCGCAGGATAGACCAGCACCCTGCCGCCGGGCTTTATTATGGCTGCCTTCTCTCCTGCTATAAGGGGAAGAGTATCTCCAAGATACTGCATATGATCAAAGCTTATCTTTGTGATGACAGAAAGCAGCGAGGAGCTGATCACATTTGTCGCATCAAGCCTCCCTCCAAGTCCTGTCTCCAATATAACAGCATCCACTGCCCTGTCTGAAAAATAACAAAACGCCATGGCAAGCACAAGCTCAAACTCGGATGGACTTCCCATAGCATGCTCTGACATATATTCGGCGGCTTCACGTACTTTTGTCGCATAGAATGCCGTGTCGTTTTCCCGGATCTCCTCCTGACCTATCCGTATCCTCTCGGAAAAACGAACCAGCTCAGGAGATGTATAAAAACCTGTCCTGTATCCGGAGGTCTCCAATATCGACAGCAGACAGGCCGCCACACTTCCCTTTCCGTTCGTTCCGGCGATATGTATGATCTTTAATCTGTCCTGGGGATTTCCGAGAAGCGACATGAGCGCAGTGATATTATCAAGTCCCAGCCTTGTGCCGAAGGCCGCCGTCTCCCTGATATACCGTACAGCCTCGTCGTACGTCATGCAAGATGCGTCCTTGACAGATTTACGGAAGGACGTATGACCGCGATGAGAAGAGCCGAATTTATGGGAAACATTATGATCACCTTGAGAAGTCTGGACATAAACAGCGGAACAAAGGCATTTCCATAAAGGAGCATCAGCCAGACAGGAGTCAGTATGAGCGAAACGATAAAAGTATCAAGGAGCTGCGCTGCCAGTATCCTGCCCACGCTCTGATCCTTTTTCAAAAGAAGTCCGTAGATCACGCCCTGGATTACAGATGACAGCGTAAAGCCGGGAAAAAAGGGCCCCGTAGGTCTGACAATATAACACAGGATATCCGACAGACCGCCTAATATGCCCCCGTACAGCGGACCGAAAAGCACTCCCTCTACAGCCACCGGTAAAAACTGCAGTCTTATCTCCGCTATCTGGGAAATGGGTATCTTGAAAAACCCGAATATCACCGATACAGCAAGCAGCATGGCTGAAATTGTAAGTCTCTGGATCATTCTTTTCTGCATTTTGTTTCCCTCTTTACAGCAGACCTATGATACTCCTGATATCATGTGTTTTTGTATCTGTCAGATATTTCTCCATCCCGTTTATTATATCCGTGACCGCATCCGGCTTTGTAAAATTCACCATACCGACAGCAACCATTACTGCCCCTGCCATCATCATCTCTATGGCATCTTCGGCTGTCGCTATACCTCCCATGCCTATCACCGGGATCTTTACCGCGTGGCTTGCTTCATAGACCATTCTCACGGCTATAGGATGTATAGCAGGTCCGGACAGCCCTCCTGTCCTGTTTCCCAGCACAAATCTCCGTCTGTAAATGTCTATCTTCATAGCGGTAAATGTATTTATCAGGGAGATCCCGTCTGCTCCCCCCTGCTCAGCCGCCTTTGCCATCTCGGCAATGCTGGTCACATTCGGGGTAAGCTTCATGATCACAGGTTTATTCTTTGCCTTGGACCTGCATTTTCCCGTTACTTCCGTAAGCATGCCGGGATCGGTCCCGAACTGGATCGCTCCCTGCTTCACGTTCGGACAGGAAACATTGATCTCCAGCATCTCAACCCTGTCATCATCAGCAAGCCTCTCGACCACGGCTTCATATTCCTCCACGCTGTGGCCGCATACATTTACTATTACTGGAACATCATATCCTGCCAGAAACTTAAGATCCCTCTCAATAAATACATCTACTCCGGGATTCTGAAGCCCTATCGCATTCATCATCCCCGAAGGAGTCTCGGTGACACGCGGTGTGGGATTTCCCTCCCAGGGTTTGTCCGACACACCCTTTGTTGTGACCGCTCCAAGTGTATTCAGATCCACAAACCGTGAATACTCCAGTCCGGAACCGAAGGTTCCCGATGCAACAGTCACGGGATTCCTGAAATGATGTCCCGCAAAATCAATTCCCAGATCAGGTCTGCTCTCCTGCGTGCTCATATCATATCTCCACATCTTTGATGTCAAAAACCGGTCCCTCTGTACAGATCCTCGCATTATATACATGGCTGTGAGGATCCTTTTCCGCAGTCCTTACGACACAGCCAAGACAGACTCCCACTCCGCATGCCATATGCTCTTCCAGACTGACATATGCCGGTATACTCCGCTCCGTTGAATATCTTTTAACCGCTGACAGCATCGGCATGGGACCGCATGCATATATCAGATCCGCCCGGATACCTGAGCTGTCCATAGCATCAAGCACATTTCCCCGTATACCCTCAGATCCGTCATCAGTCGCTATAAGGGTCTCAATTCCAATCCTCCTGAAATCATCCGCGAGAAAATGATCAAGACTGCTGTCCCTGTAACCCAGTATGACTGTGATGCTTCCGGGAATATCCTTTCTCTCTGCAAGCTTTTTTGCGAGGAATAACAGAGATGGCGCGCCAAGCCCTCCTCCCAGCAGTACTATATCCCTGCCCTTCAGCAGGTCATCATCTGAAGGATATCCATGTCCCAGGGGGCCCTCGATAAATAAAATGTCATTTTTTTCACAGGATGCTATCTCGCGGGTTCCGCTCCCTGCTATGCGGAAGACTATGCTGAGCCTCTGCCCTGCATCTCCGCTCCCGGCAGATGTGACATCAGCTATACAGATGGGTCTTCCGAGAAGCTTTGCCCCGTCCGGAGGATAGACAAGAATAAACTGTCCCGGCTCTGCCGAACTGCACAGATCCGTTTCAAAAGACAATCTGTATATATCCGGAGCGAGAAGCTCCTTCTCCGTTATCCTCGATCTTTTTCTTATTTTTTCCGTTTCCATTGCTTTTTGTCTGCCGGTCAAAGCGCAGCCCTGTATATATTTTCCACATCAGCCGCCGTCAGGGGACGTATCCTGGACAGCTTTACAGTATCATCCATTGTCGCATGAAGCGCCAATGCCCGTATCTCTTCATCAGAAGGCGACTCAAGACCCAGCTCCTTCAATGAAACCGGCATGCCGATCTCCCTGAAAAAGTTCTCTGTCGCATTTATCCCGAGGATCGCTGCCTGCTCGTCGTCCGCTGTATCTATTCCCCAGACATTGCGCGCATAACCCGCAAATCTGCCTATCGCATCCCTGTAGAGATATCTGGCCCAGGAAGCCCAGACCGCAGAAAGCGTCGCTCCGTGTGTGTGATCATATTTCGCGGAAAGAGCCATCCCTATTTTATGCACGGAAAAGTCCTTGCCTCTCCCGAGCTCGGTCAGATTGTTGTGAGATAATGACGATGCCCACCAGATCTCAGCCATGGCGTCATAATCCGACCTGTCATTTAGGGCAAGCCTTCCGTTATCCCTTACGGTCTTTAATACACCTTCAGCTATACGGTCAGTGAGATCGCACTTGATATCAGGGATAAAATATCTCTCAAGAGTATGCATCATGATATCCACGATGCCGTTCTTTAACTGCCAGTCAGGAAGACTGTCCGCAAGTGACGGATCCATTATGGCAAATACACAACGGTTGAATTCCGTATTTATCCCCAGTTTTTTTCCTTCTGCTTCGTTCGTAAGTACGGCCGAGTCACTCATTTCCGATCCTGCCGCAGGTATGGTCAATACCGCCGCAACCTTTAAGGATCTCTCAAGGGGAACCTTTTTTGTCCAGATATCCCAAAGAGCATTATCCGGATTTGCCGCTCCGTGCGCTATTCCTTTAGCTGTATCTATTACCGATCCGCCGCCCACGGCAAGGATAAGATCAGCTCCGGCCTCCGCTGCCTTTACTGCACCTTCCTCTGCATGAGCAAGTGTGGGATTTGCCTTTACTCCGCCGAAGGCAGTATGGACAAGCCCTGCTTTGTCAAGCGAGTCCTCCACCGTATCCAGAAGTCCGCTTTTTCTGACTCTTTCCGAGCCGTAAACAATAAAAACCTTTGATGCTCCGGCCTTAGCCGCAGCCTCTCCGGCCTTAACCGCCGTGTCCTTTCCAAATATGACCTCTGTCGGCGTATGATAGGTAAAATTCTGCATGGCATCTCCTTTCGTGTAAATTGGCAATTAATTTCGTCAGCGATTATAAAAACTGTCCGGGCAGAAGTGGTATTACAAAGTGACAGTCTACGCTCTGTATACTATATTTCCCTCTGAAATAGTATATCTGACCCGGCCCTTAAGCCCGACTCCGATGAAGGGGGAGTTTGCGGATCTGGAATGCAGATCCTCCGCCCTTGCCGTCCATTTCTCATCCGGATCGAATATCACGATATCCGCAGGACTGCCTGCACTCATATTCCCCGCCCTGAGCCCGTAAAGCTTCGCAGGATTCACACTCATTTTCCGGATAAGCTGATAAAGGCTCAGATATCCCGGCTCAACCAGATTTGTGACTGCCAGAGCAAGCGCTGTCTCCAATCCCACCATTCCAGAGGGAGCGTTTACAAATTCACGCATCTTTTCCTCTGCTGTATGCGGGGCATGGTCTGTGGCTATCAGGTCAAGCGTCCCGTCTGCAAGCCCCTCTATGACTGCCTGCCTGTCAGCTTCCGTCCGAAGCGGCGGATTGACCTTTGCGAGACTGCCTTTTTCCATCACGGTATCTTCTGTCAGGGAAAAGTGATGAGGTGTCGCTTCTGCATGAATAAGGCCCCTGCTGTCCTGCTGTCTGAACCTTCTTATGATCTCAACACTTTCCTTCGCAGATACATGCTGTATGTCTGCTTTGGCTCCAGTCTCAAGCGCAAGCCTCAGATCTCTTTCTATCATCGTATATTCAGCCCTGCGGTCGGCGCCCTTCAGTCCCATCGCTTCGGCCACGGTTCCGCTGTTTATCCCTGCCTGATATACATATGCAGGATCCTCTTCATGAAAACTCAATACGGCATCAAGTCGTGCCGCCTCTTTCATTGCACGGATCACAAGCTCCCTGTCCATTACCGGTGTTCCGTCGTCTGTGAAGCCTGCAGCTCCCGACAGGAGCAGCTCCTCCATGGGCACAAGCTCCCTGCCGGCTCTGCCCACAGTCACTGCGGCAGCCTGATATATATGTATTTTTTCCTTCTTTGCACGGGACAGTATTTCCTTAAGAATCTCTGCATTATCCACTGCAGGGATGGTATTTGCCATACAGACAACAGATGTATATCCGCCGGCAGCCGCAGCCTCAGCTCCGGTGTGCAGAGTCTCCTTTGCCGTCTGCCCGGGATCCCTGAAGTGGGCATGCACATCTGTAAACCCCGGCGCCGCGATCCACCCTCCGGCTTTGATCTCCTCTTCTCCTTCTTTTTTTGCAAGATCTCTGCCTGTTTCAGCGATCAGCCCGTTCTCCGTGCGGATGTCCAGAAGCTCTTCATTTATATTATTTTCGGGATCGATCACCCTTGCGCCGCGTATTATCATTTCTGTTCCAGCATTTCCCTTATTTTATCCTGACACAACTCCCCGATATGCTTAAGCTGCTCCTTATCGAGATCCTTCGGGTCTATCGGAGCACCATAGATTATCGTAACCTTTCCCGGTTTTATACGTGGAAACTGCCTTTCAAGGATCTTTCTGCTGCCGCTTATCGCTACAGGTATGATCTTTATTCCGGCCTTGGTTGCCACCTTGAAGGATCCCTCCTTGAAGGGAAGCATATCCAGTTCGGAATCACCCTTTGTTCTCGTTCCCTCAGGGAATATAAATATCGAAATGCCGTTTTTGGCCTCTTCTATACATTCCAGTATGACCTTAAGGCTCTGCTTCATATCATCCCTGTCCATGAAACGGCAATGCATCCTGACCATCCACCAGGAGAGTATCGGCACCTTTTTTATTTCTTTTTTTGCGACTATTCCTGTAGGACGGAACATTCTTGCGTAGATCAGTATGACGTCAAATATCGATCTGTGATTTGATGCATACAGCACTGCCTCATCCCGGGGCACATTTTCAGATCCCCTTGTCGTTACTTTTACACCGGCAAGAAATTCCACAACAGAAAACGCCCAGGATATGATAGCCTGTGAATATCTGTCCGCCGCCGGTTTGTTGAACCTCTCTATCAGATAGCTTACCGGTATAAGGATAAGCGAGAAGATAAGGAATATTATCACAAAGAGCAGGACAATAGTAATTCTTATCATGATTTTGTTCCCTTGCTTCCTTTCATTCCCTTAAGACTTGACTGGCTCAGGATATTGGTCTCAAAGCTGAAGGTCACCCTGTCCTCATCTCTCCTGCGCTTGATCGCCAGATCTATGAGTCTGTCCAGGAGCTTGCTGTAGGGCAGCCCTGCAGGCTCCCACAGATAAAATGAAAGCGAGCCGGGGATGGTATTTATCTCATTCAGATACAGGCTTCCGTCAGATCTGTCTATCATGAAATCAAACCGTACGACGCCATTACAGCCAAGGCTCTGAAAAGCCCTTACCGCAAGAGACTGTATCCTTTTCGTCATCTCATCCGATATCGGTGCCGGGATCGTTCTCTGAACAGAAGCCATGCCCTTTGATCCTCCGCCGGTTTTTGAGGATTTGCCTCCCGACATGTATTTGTCCTCATATGAAAGGATCTCATCGGTATGATGGGGCTCTTCACACAGGGATGCCTCCGCCTCGTCCAGATCACCGACGACCGAACAGTTTATCTCCTGAAGCTCCGTTATAGCATGCTCCACCAGTATGACATTGGCAAAGGTATATGCATTGTCGAGGGATCTGATCAGGCCCTCCTTATCATGCGCCACCGATATGCCTACCGATGATCCGGAATTGACCGGCTTTACTATGACCGGATAGCCCAGCCTGTCCTCGATGTCCTTTATCAGCGACTCGATGTCCTTGTAATCCTTTGTGGTATATCTGCGGCAAGGAAGCACCGGGATGTCATTATCCATGAAGACTGTTTTCTGTATATATTTGTCCATCCCTACCGCTGCTGCCGTCACATCGCACCCGGCAAAGGGAATGCCCCAGGTCTTAAGGTATCCCATCAAGGCTCCGTCCTCCGCATTGGTACCGTGTACCACAGGCAGCATGACATCAAGCTCGACAGGCTTCATCCCGAATGCCTTGTGAGGATAGGGCACCAGCAGGAAGCGACCCTTTTCCTTTACCGGAACGACCCGCTGCGCACCCCTGAGCAATGCAGGTATATCCTTATATGCTTCGATATTTCCTGTATTGCCTCCTGTATACAGATCGTTATCCTTTGTCAGATACACCGGAACAGGCTCGTACTTTGAGATATCAAGATTCTGTACAGCCTGCAGAGCTGATATGACGGATACCTCATGCTCAACCGAACGTCCTCCGAATATGACACCGACTCTTATCTTCATTTTTTCTCCTCTCTGATAACCTGGTCTTCAGGATACTTTATTGCAGATTGTCCGTAAGATCATTTTCTATAAGGACGACCTTATGGGCTTCTCCCGGTATCCTGTTGATATACTGCATTCCCTCCGTGAAGGAGGTTGCCACGTATATCTTTTCCTCCGGCATGCCGGCCTTTGTCAGTCCGCCCTTAATAGCCCCGGTATTGGCATTATCCACTATGACGGCATGATCCGCAGCAGCAGCGATCTGCTCTCCGAAAATACCGTTCAGCTTCTCCTGCTCCGGGCCAAGCTCAACCATTCCGGGAGTGATGACTATCTTCATATCATCAGTGAACATGGCGAGTGTTTCAAGGGCCGCCCGGGCTCCTGCAGGATTGGAATTATAAGCATCATCTATAAGGGTAAGAGCCCCCTGCTCGATAAGGTTAAGCCTGTGTTCAACAGGGGCCAGTCTTCTGACAGGGATGACAAGCTCCTTCAGCTCTATGCCGAGCTCATGGCTTACAGCTATGGCTCCTGTCACATTTACAACATTATGCGAGCCTATAAGCTGCATGGTAAATCTCTGTGAATTTCCGTCAGGCGCCGTTACAGTGAATTCCGTACCTGCCCGGGAGGTTATGATATCAGTGGCATTGTAACCGCCCTTTCCCGATATAGAATATGTGACAGCTCCCGTATATTTATTGTAGGAGGAAATATATTCATTATCGTAATTTAAGAAAATACAGCGGTCATCTCCGGTTTTCTTATGCACCGCATCGGGCAGCTCAAACTTTGTTCCCTGTATATTTTCGATGCTTTTGAAGCTTTCCAGATGCTGGGGACCGACAGATGTCACTATGCCGTAATCCGGATGTACGAGATCGCACAGCTCTTTGATGTCACCGACATTTCTCGCTCCCATTTCACATATGAATATCTGATGAGTAGGTCTCAGCTGTTCATTTATCGTCTTTACGACACCCATGGGGGTATTGTATGACTCAGGGGTCGCGAGGACCTCATATTTCGATGAAAGCAGCTCCTTAAGATAAAACTTTACCGAAGTCTTGCCGTATGAACCCGTGACGCCTATCACCTTTATATCCGGCATGTCGGAAAGCAGGGCCATGGCCTTCTTCTTAAACCCGTTCGCTATGGAGGTTTCGACAGGCTTGTTGATGATATTGGAAATGACCGGAGCAAACGGGACAATGAAAACCGTATAGATCACAGCCATGACCAGCATAGTGTATCCATTCCCGAAAACCCTGTTAAGCTGGCATAAGACGAAAAAGCAGAGGACCGTGGTCACTAAAAGCCGTATCACCCTCGGCGTATACACAAGAGGCTTTTTTGCCGGCTCACGGCTCAGGCTTCGTGTAAAATGCTTTAGATAATTATGCTTTATCCAGTTCAGATGAACTTTATTTTTATACCCGTTCTGCTGGAACATATGCACAGCGTAGATCAGAATCTGTGCAGCGTAGATTATTATTATCAGTGAAATTATCAGACAGATCATGCTTTCCTCTTTATTATCATATGTATTTCAGACGCCTCCTCATGCTGATCGACGATCTTCTGCATGTCGTCAAGCATGGGAAGGAATTTCTTCCCGAAAACCTCCCGGAGATTTGAGTTGCCATTCTGATCAAGACTGACGCAGATCATACGGTACAGATCCATCATATCCGATCCGAATTTCCATGTGGCATATTCCTCAAAGCCTGTATGCTCAGCCATATAAGCTATGGAACTGTCGGTAAAAAGATGCGTATGCGTCCCGCCCGCGTGGCGGTTGTAGCATTTCTGATGAGCCGCCTCGAAGATGCAGCTCATGGAAAACATGGGAACCGAGAAATAAATATACATGATCCTTTTATTTTTCTTCAGCGCCGCAAGTATCTCGTCCAGATTCGTGATATGCTCAAGAACGCCTATAAAGGAAACAACATTAACATCGGCTTTCTCGATTATGGAAGCGATATCCGGAGCATCCACCTGAGTAAGGATATCATCTCCGTTCATGGTGTTGGCGAATTGTACCTGGGATTCGGATATCTCTATCCCGTCCACCTGCTCTATTCCCAGCTGCCTAAGCGCAGACACAAAATAACCGGAGCCTGCTCCGTCATCAAGCAGTTTTATATCCTTTTTCCTGATGCCGTCTTTTTCAAGCGAATCAATAAGAAACCGGGCTTTCGGTATATAGATCGTATCCCTTCTGGACTCATACTTCTTTCTGTCTGCCTCAGAATAATTCGCGAGATAATCATCTGCAATATATACCCTCGCAGCAAAATCCGCATTGTCTTCATATTCGGAGTTTACATGACCGCAGACAGGACATTGATAATATGTCATGCGCTGGCTGTGATACAGCTCCTCCTGACCGGCTTCTTTGCCGATGGGAGTCCTGCAGATCTTGCATGCTGTTCTTTTCGGCTGTAAAAGCAGAGCATCCGCCTGATGTGCCGAGAGCTTCAGCATGTCTTCATTCTTCTCAAAAAAGTCTGACTTTATCCTGATTATATCTCCTACGGATTTCCCGTATTTTCGTGAAAGCGCCATCCGACCACCTCATAAAACCTTTTTATCCGCATAAGTATAGCATAAATCAGGACATTATCATAATTCAGATTTCCATCCGTTTCGGTAATGTGGTATATTATATTCCGCTATGATCACAGAAGTAAACGGTATAGAAACATATTATGAAGAATACGGGTCGCAGGATGCTCCGGCTGTCCTGGTGCTGCCCGGATGGATGGCAAAGGCCTCCATATACAGGATCGTCGCAGATGCGCTGTCGTCAAAATACCATGTGATCCTTCCTGATATGCCGGGATTCACCGGTGACACCCCGGAGCCACCCGCGGCGTGGGATCTGGACGGCTTCGTTGATTTTACAGTGAGCCTTATAAATAAGCTGAACCTGAAGCAGCTTACCCTGATGGGACACAGCTTCGGCGGGAGGATAATAATCAAAATGATGAACAGACCCTCTCTGCCCTTTGAGGTTGACCGTATTGTTCTCATAGATGCCGCAGGTATACGGCATGAACTCTCTTCCCGCGCTAAATACAAACAGAAAATGTTCAAGCTGGCAAAGCATTTCATGTCCGACACCCAGATCGAGCATTATAAGGAAACGCATGGTTCCGCTGATTACAGAGCCGCTTCGCCTCTCATGAGGGAGTGCATGGTAAAGGCGATAAACGAGGACCTGACACCCCTACTGCCTGGAGTAAGGCCTGAGGTGCTACTTATCTGGGGCACTGCAGATACCGCCACGCCCGTATCCGACGGAGAACTGATGGAACGCTTCATGCCGGATGCGGGACTTGCCCGTATAGAGGGCGCCGGTCATTTTTCCTTTGCTGATGCACCTGTCGTTTTTACTAATATTCTAAGGAGCTATTTCAATATATGAATACGTTTGTATTGTTCCAGCAGATGCTCATGCTTTTTGCAATGATAGCTGCCGGCTATGCTGCTTTCAGGGCAGGCGTTTTTGACAGTACGGGTCAGCACCAGATCAGCAAGATAATCGTAAACGTCTTAAATCCCTGTCTTATCCTCTCCGCGATAGCAGGTGACAGGGCTCCCGGCGCGATGCAGCTCAGCTTTCAGAATTTTATGGCTTCCTCTGTTTTTTTCATCTATTTTATAATCGCAAGCTTTATTTATTATTTCATAAAGAGAAAGCTGGTGAAAAAGGAAAAACCTGAGCTGAGGCTCGAACAGCTTATGATCATTTTATCAAATCTGGGTTTTTTCAGTATCCCGGTTGTCAAGGCGCTGTTCGGCGATGAGTATGTGATATATCTTATCTTCTATATGCTGCTTTTCAATATCGTTGCATATACCCTCGGAATATATCTGGCTTTGCCTCATGGCTCAGGAAGCCCGAAATTCTCCCCAAAGCAGATAATAAATACCGGCACCGTAATGAGCATTATCGCGATCCTTCTGTATATTGCCGAGGTTCCCATAAACGAAACAGTGGGAAATTTCTTCACCTATATGGGCAATGCCTGCATTCCGCTGTCCATGCTCCTTATAGGCGGCTCCTTTGCCCAGCTGGATCTAAAAGAGGTTTTTTCAGATAAGGATATCTATATATTCATACTGCTCCGTAACATCCTGATACCTGCCCTCGGCATCCTTTTATTCCGGATGCTGCCCTTTGAGCCTGTTATCATAAATATATGCTGTCTATGTGCAAGCATGCCTATAGCGGCTCTTTCCGGCATGATCTCCGAGCAGTATGCCCACAAAGGAAATTTTGCAAATAAGATGGTAGCGATGTCAACAGTATTATCGGTTGTCACCGTCCCTCTGCTCTCCCTTTTGTATCTTTGATCCGAACTCCCGATCCCATCGTATCGGCAGCATCATGAATATAAGAAGCTATGCAAAAAAGATCTCTGGATACATCCGGAGATCTTCAGCTGGGCTGGAAGGATTCGAACCTTCGAAGTGACGGAGTCAGAGTCCGTTGCCTTACCGCTTGGCGACAGCCCATCATTTCTGTGCAACGAAAGATATTATACACATACCGTGAAAGAAAAGCAAGCAGTTTTAATCAAAATCCCGTTATATAATGCTCCGGTCTCCGAAATGCCTGCTATGCCGGCTTTTTATTACACAGTATCCAGTCCTCGATGAAGCTGTATATCATCATGATATAGATCGGTGTGAAGATGAACAGATCCGCCCCCCAGCCTGTGAAATATCCATAGAAGGGCAGAGTAAAGGTCAAAGCGAAAAGTATAGTATATATCTTCCTTTGCAGTCCCTGTATCTCTCTCAAAAACATGATAAGAGGTATTATCATATAGACAGATACATATCTGTAGCTGTACGGCACATACAGAGCCATGGCTCCTGCTGTATATATTGCAGGCTTCCATTTTTCTTTTGTCTTAAAAAGAGTCGCTATGCAAAGAAGGAGATAAAGATTCTCGATCATCACAAAATACTTTACGAAATACGGCGATCTTTCGTATTGTCCAAGAACCCGCGAGATGGAGAGCAAAAAGTTGCGAACATTGGTCCAGCTGCAATAGCCCTGTCCCTCAAAAAAGAAAAGCACCTGGATATACCGTATCAGAGCAGGCAGGCCCCCTACAAAAGCAAAAGGAACAAGAAAGACCAGTATCCCGTAGATCAAAAGCCTTATCCCTTCCTTCCATCTATTCTCCTTTATATATACAAATCCCACGACAGCCGGATACAGCTTTAAGCCTGCTGCCATGGCGATCAGAATCAGCGCCGCCTCCCTGCTTATACGGCTTTCTCTGTCCTTAAGGTAAAATGCCGCAAGGACCATGACCGCAGTA
>CAMUZQ010000006.1 GCA_947165275.1 uncultured Lachnospiraceae bacterium
CTGAAAATTCCTCTTCATTCCTGTAATAATCGATATCCGCATGCGCAGGTATCGTATTCTCCTTAAAGAAACCGGGATCCCTGAGCAGATCCTCGTCAAATACAGCCATCTTCCACCTTCATACTATGCAAGTACCGGCCTGCTCCGGATCTTCACTCCGCCGTGCCTTTTTCCTCCTGGCTCAGTATCTCTATCATCTCACGGACCATTTCCTCATCCTTCAGTCTGAAAAGAAACTCTACTCGTCTTGAGGCCACCATATCGATCTTTCCCTGATCATCATAGACAGGATTGCTGTAGGATCTTCCTGTGGCGGAGATCAGTGTCCTCATCTCCTCAAGCTGGGAGTCTGTAAGTATGCCGCTTTTATCTCCGAGACAGTATTCTGCAACCTCAAAGGCGCGCTTCTGGGAAAGATCCAGATTAAAAAGATAATCTCCCTCGGTATCTGTATGTCCTTCTATGAGAATCTCGGAAATATTATCCTTGTATTTGGGACTCAGCAGCACATCCGCATATCTTGGCAGGAATTCAGCCAGAAACTCCTTTCCGGAGGGCTTCAGTGTCGATTTATTATAATCAAAGAGGATGCTGGCATCAAAGGTTATGCCTCCGGTCTTCTCATCCACGGATACCTTCAGATCAGAATCATCAAATTCCGCCTTCAGAGCCTCCACAAGCTCCGTCCTGACTCCGATGATGTCATCGAGCTTCTGCTGCTGTTCGCTCATTATCGCCTCAAGCTTGTCCAGGAGCTCGTGCTGCTCCCTTAAGGTCTCCTCCTGGATCGCTATCTTCTCACCCTGCTCCGCAAGGGCCTCCTCCTGGGCATTAAGCATCTTAGCCTGTTCATCAAGGGTGGTCTTCTGCCTGGCAACCGTATCCCGCTCCTCTTCAAGCTCATCTGCCTGTACTATAAGCTCCTGCTCCTTGCCCAGAAGCTCAGTCTGCTTCTCATCATACTGCATCTTGGCATGGAGCATCGTGAACGCTATGATAAGGACAAAGGTGAGCAAAAGCCCCGCCATCATGTCGGAATAGGAAAGCCAGTATGTAATTTCCTCGTCTCTGTTTTTTCTTCTTTTCATTTGACCATTTCCGCTCAGCGTCTTCTGTAATACGATTCCGTATTCTGTATAACAGCCGTCAGCTCATCCAGGGATTTTGAAACATCACCAAGTCCCTGTCTGATCTCCCTGTATGAATAATCAACGACCTCAGGCACTCTGTCCAGGGTTTTGTTTATATGCTCTATGGTTTCCTTGAAATGATTCTCTACCACCTGGAGATTCTCATTGATTATATTGAAGGTCTCATTCACCTCCAGCGGCACTGCTTCCGTCAGCTTCTGCAGCTGCCTGAGCCTCTCCTCCTGGGACTTGAGCCTTGCATCAAAGGCATCCGCCTGTTTATCGATGGACTTCCTGTAGACCTCAAGCTCCGACATATACTGGCCTGCGCCGTTGAGCATCATCTGGCTCCGCTCATTCTGTTTTCTCAGAAGCTCTACGGTATCGGAGGTCTGCTTCTCCATGGAAAGCACCTTATCAGCATACAGCCTCAGCGCATTGGCTACCGAATCTGTTCCTGTGGCTATGGTGGCCATATTATCGGCCGTAGTGACATTCTTTTCGAATATCTCCTTCATCTGCCTTTCATTTTCCTTCTGAAGCTCCATTGTAGCATTCACTGTATCCGAAAGTCTGGTAAAGGAATTGCCGAGAGAACGGTTAAGCTCGGAAATAAAGACATCAACCACCTTTGAGAGCTGCTCCATCTGGTTTCTTGTAGCCATATTGGCGAAATTCTCGAGGGTCTGGTCGAAACGGTCAAACTGCGGCTCCAGCATCTCCTTTAATCCCTCTGACAGCTGATTTGCAACTGTATCGGACAGGCTCATTATAGCCTCCGTCTGCTGCTGCTGAAGCTCCATGAGCCGGTTTACTCCGTCTGTTGCGGTATCGGGCATGACATATTTCTTATATGCGCTCAAAAACTCCCGGACGGAACGCTCCGCATCATCCAGTCTTCTTTTATATACATAATTGAAAACAAGAGAAAACACCATGCCGTATATAGAGGTATGGAAGGCGACCTTGATCCCGTCCATCAGAGGCTCGATACTGTTTGTTATCTCCGCCGTGGTCCCTGTATTAAAGCTCTGCAGTCCAAGTGACAGACCTATAAAGGTACCGAGTATTCCCAGTCCTGTCATAACTCCGGCCACCTGATTCATCCTGTCCCTGTGTATCACGGAATCTATCAGATCATATCCTATATAATCCTCAATATCGCATTTGTAATAGGTCTTATCCGTATGGACTATCCTCTCTAATTCATACTGATAATCCTGATACTGCCTTACAAGGATCCTGTCATGGAAAAGCTCCTCCTTCTCCTCGCTGTATTTCTCCCAGAGGAATCTGTGCGTATGCTTTGCATCATTCTCTATCTTCTCCGTGACCCTGCCCAGATCTCCCGATATCCTGGCCACAGGCCTTAAGCTGCCGCCTATGCTGAATATCAATATCAGCCCGACTATTACAAACATCGCGACATTGACGATAAGATTCGTGATGTCACCCGCCTGGTTTTTTGAAAAGAAATTAAGATACACGCACAAAGCGGCCATGGCTATATACGTGATGATGATGATCGCTTCATATCCTTTTATCCGACGCATAAGACGCTCTCCTCTGACAAATAAAGAATTATTGGAATATAATATCAAAAACGGATTCTTTTAACAAACCCGCTACGGCTTTTGAAAATGCTGATAATCCTTCAGGGATTTCCAGTTGCCGCCCCAGGTAAAGCCATGTGCCTTAAAGAGCTCATAGACCATATCCCCCGGTCCTATCTTATGGGAGAAATCCGCAGACCGGTCTGCATAAGGCTCTGATCCCGGAGGTGATATACGCTCCACTCCATTCGGATATGTCACATACGGATTATAAAACGGATTGATATCGACAGCCACTCCCATCGCATGCTTTGAAAGATTAGTGGAGCCTGCGACAGTTCTGTAATTAAAGCATGAGGTATTATTGTCCGCGCATGAAAGATCGTCGTCTCCGCCGTAATCATCTATCAGCCTGATCTTTTCTATCTGATAACCGCTTTTGTACAATTCCCTGAATATCTCGATAAGATCATCTGCTATCTTTTTATTGCATACAAGCTCCCCGACCTGGGTCTGCCCGTTGAAATCATTATAGGAAAGCCTGAGATATCTCAGATCCTCCCTTGATACGGTACAGTCTGCAGGAAATGAAACTCCGCTCATCCTTGCAAATACAGCATCAGGTATCATCTCTGACGTAAATACGCCCTCAGGATCCCGGGCTGCCGATCCCGTATTACCTGCCGTCTCTTCAGCTGTGTCTCCGGCAGACTCCTCCTCATCAGATAGAGTCACGTCATTTTCAGAAACCGCATCCAAAGCCGCGGCGTTTTCAGAAACCTCAGCGCCTGACACGGTATCTCCTGTCCCGCCGGTGTTTTCACTTACGGCAATATCCTGTGATACAGTCTCCATCTCCTGCTCCTTTTCCGCATCTGCGGCCAAATCTCCTCTGTCACCTGAAGTCACTTCCGTTTCACCTGCATATACAGGTTTCACGGGAACCAGTTCAGTCACGTCCGCTCTCTCATCCGGCACCGTATCTGTTATCATATCCTTCAGGACAGCATCCTCTGACGCTTCATCCGCCTTTTCCTTATGACTTCCGCAGCCCGAAAGGAGAAGAGCCAAAGCAATACATGCCACTAATGTCCTGGTTTTTTTCATCCCGGCCTCCTTTAAGCCTTCGAAGCTCTCACTCCTTCATAAAGAAATCATATAGTCTCCGCCTGTAGCCCGGAGCCGTATCAAATGGAGCATGTCCGAGCTCCTTTATGGCTGCCACTGTGTCATCGGCCATATCATATCCTTGCGACGCCCGAATCAATGGCAGCCTTTGCTACTGCCTTTGCTACTGCAGGACCTACCTTAGGGTCAAAGGCATGAGGAATGATATAATCTGCACTGAGCTCATCATCTGAGATCAGTTCAGCCAGAGCCCTGGCTGCCGCCATCTTCATTTCCTCATTTATGTCTGATGCACGGACATCAAAAGTGCCGCGGAATATGCCGGGAAAAGCAAGAACATTATTGATCTGATTGGGAAAATCGCTTCTTCCGGTGGCTATTACCGCTGCTCCGCCCGCCCTTGCATCATCGGGGAATATCTCTGGAGTGGGATTTGCACAGGCAAAAACTATGGCATCGCTGTTCATTGTCTTTACCATATCAGTGGTCACCGTTCCCGGAGCCGAAACTCCTATAAACACATCTGCTCCCACAAGCATATCCTCCAGGCTTCCGGCTCTTTTGTCCTCATTTGTAACCCTGGCCATCTCCTCCTTGATCCAGTTAAGGCCATCTCTTCCCTCATATATCGCGCCCTTCCTGTCACACATGGTTATATGCCTGAAGCCGGCAGACAGCAGAAGCTTCACAATGGCTACTGCCGCAGCCCCTGCGCCGGAGGTCACTATTTTTACATCATCCTTTTTCTTTCCTACGACCTTAAGAGCATTCATAAGTCCGGCAAGGGTGATCACCGCCGTTCCGTGCTGATCATCGTGAAAGATCGGTATATCAGTCTTTTCCTTTAGCTTACGTTCGATCTCAAAGCATCTTGGAGCTGAGATATCCTCAAGATTTATCCCGCCGAAGGAGCCTGAGATGAGCGCTACGGTATTGACGAATTCATCCACATCCTTTGTCCTGACGCAGAGAGGAAATGCATCCACATCTCCGAAGGATTTGAAAAGCACGCATTTTCCTTCCATTACGGGCATCCCTGCCTCCGGACCGATATCACCCAGTCCCAGCACCGCTGTACCGTCAGTGATGACAGCGCACAGATTATGCCGTCTTGTAAGCTCATAGGATTTATTTATATCCTTCTGTATCTCAAGACAGGGCTCAGCGACCCCGGGGGTATAAGCAAGAGACAGATCATCCTTTGATTTGACCGGTACCCTTGATACTACCTCGATCTTGCCCTTCCACTCTCCGTGAAGACGTAATGACTCTTCTGCATAATTCATGATGACCTCCTTAAATCTACAGCATATTAACAGGTTCACAATAATATAATACAGGCTTAAGCATCAATTTTACAGCCTGATTCCTCAACAAAATCATTTTTCCTGATATATCTTTCTTTCACCTGTCTCACTCATTCCAGCCGCATTTTCACATATTTTCCGGAATATTATTTACCACCCGATCCACCTTCCATGAGATGTACAGGTGTTAAGCTTCGTCTGTATCTGCGTCCCTCAGGAAACGATCTCCAAGATCAAGACAGTCTCCTTCACTTACGTCTAATTCCTCTGAAAGATATCCCCGGACAGATCCATACCTTTCTTCAAGTGTATCTATCGCATGCTCCATGAAATCCCGGATCACGCCGCCTGCCATGAAGAGATATACCCCGGTCTTCTCATCGGAAAAACCAGACTCTTCTGCCTGCCTCTTTGTTTCTGCAAGTTTTGATCCGTTAAAGATGTTCGTCATCATATAATCTTCAATTATCGTCTCTCGTGATGCTCCTAACGCAGACAAAAGGAGCATCGATGCCAGGCCGGTACGGTCCTTTCCGTCCGTACAATGCCAGAGCAGGCTGCGGCCTTCTTCTGCTGCAAGAGACTTCACTGCTTCGAAAAATCCCCTGTAGGCCTTCTTTCCCCTTTCCTTACAAAGAAAGTCAACATAGAGAGTATTGTTTATAAAACCCTTTTCGTAGATTGTATTGAAACGATCCAAAGGCGTGGAACCGGGATCACTTACCACCTTTACGACCTCGGGATCAGGTTTGTCCATGTCAGCCTTTTCCAGAACCGGAAGAGCGATATGCATGCACCCCGGAACTTCTATATCCGGCATACTCTCCTGCTCCTCGCTCATACGGAAATCAACGATGTATAAAAGCCGGTACTTTTCAGCAAGGACCCCTGCGGAAGACTGTGCCTGATCAAGTCTCCCGGTCCGAAGAAAAGTATCTTTCACGATCACCTTATCTCCGATCCTGTATCCTCCGAGTTCCCGGGCATTTACCACTCCGTCAAGCCCTATACCGTATTGTTCAACAGCAGTCGCCATAATTGCCGTTTTTCCTCCTTCTCACTTTCCGCCATAGCCGTTCCATCTGACACAGAGCATGGTGATATCGTCTGACTGAGGACATCCCTTCGTAAATCTTTCTAAGTCTTCTGAAACCCTGCGGCACACCGACTCGCAAAAGGCATTATCATCCGTATCATCTGTATCCCCCGCGCATGAAGCGAGCAGGTTCAAAAGCCTTTCTTCTCCGTATTGTCCCCCATCCGGATCCATGGCTTCATTTACACCGTCGGTGTACAGGAAGAGACTGTCGCCCTTTTTCAGCCTCAAAGTCTGGGTATGGAAAGCAGTGTCTGCAATATATCCAAACATCAGCTCCTTGATCTTTTTAACGGATTTTGATCCTCTTTTACCGAATACTGCAGGGAAGGTGTGGCCAGCGTGAACGTATTGGATCACTCCCGTCTTAAGGTCAAGGAAACCGATCCAGGCCGTAACGAACATCTCCATCTCATTATCTTCGCACAGCGCCCTGTTCGTAAGATCAGCCACCTTATCCGGAGACAGTCCGCTGCTCACATAAGTCTTTATCAGTGTTTTGGCCCGCATCATGAAAAGCGCGGCCGGCACACCCTTGTCGGAGACATCGGCTATGACAACAGCCAGCTTACCGTCCGGCAGAAGGAAGAAATCATAGAAATCGCCCCCGACCTGCTTTGCGGTATCCATCATCGCAAAAAGTCCGAATGACGTCTCATCGGGAAAAGGAGGAAAAACTGACGGTACAGCCGACGTCTGTATCTGCCTTGCAAAATCAAGCTCCGCATCCGCCCTGGCCTGCATCTCGGTCATCTCCTTATTCCTGCGGATATGATCCTCGATCTCCTGTGCCATATCCGATATACCGTCGGCCAGCCTTCCCACCTCGTTGCCTGAGCGGACCTTTCCCATCCGCGCTCTTACTTCGTCCATGTCTTTATTGTCCGCATATTCCCTGACGCCCCGGTCGACAATGGACAAGGGACGTATTAGGGTAAGATACACTATCAGAAGTATCACGAGAAATATGAAAACTGACAGTATGACAGCCCTTTTCATGATACGATGCGACCACTCGGTGTCCATGGATTCTATCGCCTTGGAGTTGATCCCGACTATTATATATCCATATATCTCACCTTCATCATCCGTGAAGGGATAGATCTCCGCGCCGTAGTTCTTTTCGTCCGGGTCCGTACGCGCTATCCATCTATAGTTGTCACTCAGATATACCGGCATGTCATCGTCATTAAGCCTGGTCTTATCCTCCATGGGAAGGATGTCGATCGGATCTCCCGGAGAGTAGGGATAATTCTCTTCAATAGAGACCAGGATGTATGTCCTTCCGTCTTTTACACAGGCGATCATCGGCCCGTCCACCATATACTCCTGCGTATATTCCTCATTGGATTCGAATCCTTCCTTAAAATACCAGACGATGTAGCGATAAAAGATCTTCGCATACTCTGTTTTATCCTCTTCACTCAAAACAGAAAGGAACTCGCCGGATCCCATGGTAGTCATATCACTGCCATGTGCGGTAACAAATGCTTGTAAACTGTTGACCAGATCCACACCTTTTACATCCTCCTCTGTATATTCCATTGTCTCAGGATGTTCCAGCCAGTAGGAGAAAAGCCATTTGCACGGAGCTATATCCATAAGGTATTCGCCGATGTACTCCGCCTCCTGATAATTCTCTCTCGCTGTATTCGTCACGGTCTGAAACATTATGCCTCTCCAGTACATGATCGAATTAAAAAGGATAAGGATGCCGAAACTGATCATGAGCATCAGCCCCAATTCAACCAGGATATGCGATCTGCGTTTTCTTTTTTTTTCGTCCCTCATACTCTCAGTCAAAGATCTCCTTATCCTGCGCAAAGCACCACATCCTCTTAAATCCTTGTTCATTCAGGGATTTGGTCATGGTGGATCCGCCGCACTGTCCGGAATACATGAATGATTCACATCGTGACAGAAGATACAGCGCGTAAAAATAATTCGCCGTGGAATCTTCTATGAACTGATCGTAATCCTCGCCGGGATGGCGGAGGCTGTCAAGTTCGCTTATGGTCGTGACGCCCGCTTCTTTGAAATCTTCTATGCCGTATCTCTCCTGTGATATTGCACGGATCTTCCCGGGAAATGCCTCCACCATCTGCCTTAAGATATCACTGTCCTCGGTAGCAAGGAATATCCCGTCATAGCCGTCCTCCATCCACTCACGTATCTTCGGAAGTGCTGACTCGACTGTTACCGGAGCAGATGCGCCGCTCATCCCGGAGGCTATATAATCCGAACCCCGCAGAAGTATCCCCAGCATTCTCCTGTCACCAAACACGGCATCCCCATACTCCTTCATCTCGGCTACAAAATCCGGATTCAGTACAGAGATATCAAAGTCATTGCCGGATGAATAACGGAGCATTTTGGTGAAAAGTATCCCGTAGTAATTTATGATGTATACTG
Organism: uncultured Lachnospiraceae bacterium; assembly: GCA_947165275.1. Classification (GTDB taxonomy): domain Bacteria; phylum Bacillota; class Clostridia; order Lachnospirales; family Lachnospiraceae; genus NK4A144. Next base: position 8,627 of record CAMUZQ010000006.1, read on the forward strand.
TATTGCTCTCATCCGCATCAGACGGTGTAAGCTGCATATTAAAGTACTTTGTGATGATGCTGTCAGCATATCTCGAGCTTCCTGGACGGAGCGTGACCGTAAGGTTAAAACGCCTGAAGAAATGCTTCGCTCTCGCATAGATCGTGAGCACACTCCCTATCCCCTCGCTCCTTGCGACAACTATCTCAGCGTATTTCATCCGGTCCATGGGAAGAGACGTAAGCCACTGATATACAAAGATATGATGAAACAGCACCACCATATCCATCGTATAGAAATCACAGATAAAAGCCGACGGATAGAAAGATCGTATCACTCGAAGAGTACTGTGATCCGATGAGGGCGGTATCTCCTCTGTTATCTTAAGCCTTTCATTTTCTTCATAAAACCACAGTATGCGGGGATCATGGCAGGAGACTGACAGAGATGTAAACCTCAGCAGCACTCCGATGAGCACTGCCGTATACTCATTTGCCTCCTCAAACCATACACTGTCAAAGCCTTCCAGGATATCAAAGCAGAGTCTGTCTCTGTCATATTCGTCATAGAAAAAATACGGCGGATACAGGGGATCTTTATGAAACAGAGGAGAATCGGGATAATCGGGGCTTGACCCGGCCCAGTTCTGATTCTCTATGTATTCGAGATTATAACGAAGGCCGTTCTCTCCCAAAACGTGAAACTCCCGCTCTCCCTTAAGCACTGCATCGAGCGCCTTATGGAAGACATCCTCCCCGTGAGGTAATATCCTGTGATTGACTTCATCACTGTAATCCCTGATCAAAAGCATATCTTTACTCCCTATATGCGCCTTCCGGTTATAACGCCTTCACTGTCCATATCCGGTGCCTCTATGGCGATATCCGAAGCCTCGCAAAGGATCTCCACGGATTCCGCTCCGCAGGGGAAATTCCTGTAAGTGCTCTCGGGCACATAGATATGTCCTCCGACCCTCAGCTTGTCTGCAAGAGCAAAGAATATCTCCGTCATGGTCTCAAGATCATTGTCTTTTGCATGCGGGATATCGAGTATTGCATGGGAATATCCCTCCTTTGCGTCCGATAAGGTCTTTGAATCAACGATCGTAACGCCCGGAAGGTCATCTGTCTCCTCGGAATATACTATTATGCTCCCTACAGGATGTATCTTCTTTAAGAATCCTTTTATGTCAGGTACGCTGCCTTCTTCCTTGCCTGACTTCCCTCCGTTGCCGAAATAGAGCATATCAAAATACAGACTCTCCGCCCTCTCCAGAAAATCCCTGTCGCGTATGAGCTGCCTCTCGTCCGTATTGGCAAGATAGACAACGCCCGCGCTCGTATCAAGATCCACGGTACGCGCAAGATGATCGGACACAGCCTTGCCGAGTCTTGCGTGACAGAAGCTTTTCTGCCTGCGTATCAGAGAAAGAACGGGAGCGGAAGTAAAATCTCTTTCTTCGTCTGATATGAGATGCTTCTTAAGGCCCTTTGCAAGGGGCCGGAACGGATCGTCTGCATGCTTTAAGAACTCGTCGGGATGAAGGTAAGCATCAAGCGCCAGATCGGTCTCATGATGTCCCCATATCCTGTCCAGAAACTGTGCCGGCATATCGCTTCCCATGGGCCGTGCATTGACCTCTATCAGCACCGGGCCATTCTTATCTATCATGAACTCACTGTGCACATTGCCGTATCTCACGCCTACGGCATCAAGCACGTCAAAGGCATATCTTATAAGTCCACTGCAGCCGGTCTCCAGACGGCTCAGCGTCTCGGTATAATTGTAGACCATGCCTCCGCCTTCGACCTTTTTCTTGGAATGCTTCCACACCGCGGAAAGCTTGTGCTTTCCGTCATATGAGACCGTGTTCACGATGTATTCCGTGCCCACGATCCTCTCCTGTAAAAGCATGCCTTCCTCTTCACCGCCCATATAGTTACCCGTGGAAAACACTTCATCATAGGCAGCAATGAGCTCCTCGCGGCTGTCACAGATTCGCACATCGACTGAGCTTGCGCCTCTATAGGGCTTCAGCACGCAACCGGTCAGGCCTTCCTCGTCATAGAATCCAAGCATCTCATCCCTGTCATGGACTATCTTTCCTCTTATGCCGCGTATCCCGGCATCAGTAAGCGCCTTGTGCATAAGGTATTTATTTGTCATCTGAGGGATATTTGAAGTGCTGTTGCCGGGCAGTCCAAGGTCTTCGGCGAGCCTTATGGCAAGCTCCACTCCGAGATCAGCTCCGGGAAGTACGATCTTGGGATCGAGGTCCCTTACCAGAGCCAGTGTATCTTCATAGCTGTCTGCTTCTGCATAGAATCCGGCTCTGTCACGAAATCTGTGCTCGATGGGCGATCTTACTCCTTCCATAAGGGCGAAGATGTCCTCGCTCCGCTTAGTCCACAGGACCACAGGATAGTATCCCCGCATTAAAATATCTTCGATGAAATTCACTCCGGTGGAAAAAGCATCGACTATCAGTATGTTCCTCATGCTTCAGCCCTCCTTTTCCCTCAGCGCAGCCGTCAGAAAGTCCGGGATCTGATCGGGATATTTCTTCTGCAGAGCATCAAAACCGTCGAGAAGCTCCTGCATGGTGGCAAACCCGCCTATCACCGTATCATTGAACCAGAAAACATCCCGGCCCGGTATCCTTACTTCATACTGGATGACGCTCTTTATCGCCTGCTCTGCCGCTATCTTCTCCAGAGTCTTAAGCTCCACCTTCGGCATCTTGAACTGGCAGGCATAGGAGAGTCTGCTCACATCATTATAATCTCCGGCCGCTCCGACTGCCTCATCCACATAGACGTCATAGGGCAGACGGCCCTGAGAAGCCGTGATAAGCGTCGTAAGCCCCGACCAGCGGTTATTGATCTCAAGGATATACCACTCGCCCCGAACGAGGACGAGATCCACCTCCATTATCCCGGAAAAACCCATAAGCTCCGCCAGCCTCTTAAGCTCTGCCATTACCTCACCGACCTTAAGTCCCTCATCCAGTATGGGACCGTATTTCAGGGTAGTCTGACCCAGAGGGTCATTCAGCTGTCCCGGGACTGTATTGAATATCCTGAAAGGAGGTGATACATAATAGCTGCCGCGGTCTCCATGTACTTCGGCACCATACTCCTCGCCATCAAGGAACTGCTCTACGATCACATCCTCCGTGAGCTTATCGGACAAAAGATACTCTCTTGCCTCCTCATAGCTTTTTGCTATGAATATGCCCATCGACGAAGATCCCGTCGTGCTCTTTATCACTACGGGCATGTCCATGTTTTCGATCTCCCACAGTATGTATTCCTGATATACGTTTCCCGTGCAGACATCGCCGAGCTTATCGGTAACAAAAAGCTCATGATGCAGGTACAGGGCATCCGGTATCCTGAACCCGTTCTCCTTTAATACCCTGTGTGTCCTTGCCTTGTCAAAGCAGTCGAGTGCCGTGTCCGCGGAATAACAGATCGTATCGATCCCGCGTTTTCTCAGGCCTTCCGCTATGGCTGCATCTCTCAGTCCGTTCCAGTCATAACCGCTCACGGGCCCCGGCATGGCGACAGCCATATCCGGCTCCTGACGCGCTACGGCATCCAAAAACTCGGGTAGTTTGGCATCCATCGGAAGCGTGATGAGCTTTATGTTCTTCGGCTCTTTTACGAGTTCCCCGTTTTGTATGTCGAGGAAATACCTGCCGCTAAGCTGCACTACGAGAGTGATCTCAACGTCCTTATGACGTCCTGCCACCTCGTCCCATTGTTCGGCCCATTTCGGGAATACGGTACAGTTGGAGCTTTTGTCTCTGTGTTTTGAATTGCTTGAGTATAATACGATCCTCTTCAAGTCTCTCTCCTTTGTTATCTGTCTCTTACCAGTCCACAGCGCCCGTCAGTTCATCGATCATCGGGATGAAATTTGCTTTTGCGTCATCCACGCTCGCCTTTATTATCTCCTCGCTTGCGCCTCTGCCGAAATACGGAGCGAGCGCAACCTTGAGCTTTGAATAATCGCAGATCTGCTTCTCGATGCGCGCTCTCTCCTCTGCAGTATAGTCTGCAAAATATCCCTCCATAAGCCGGTCCCAGGTGCGCTTTATAAGCTCCACGGGCATGCGTGTATGAAACTCGGCATATTCGGGTGACAGCTTTACAAGATTGACCTGTGTCGCCGCAGTCGCAAGGAAATCAAACACAGGATGTCCTGTACTCATGTCGCCCATGTCTATCAGCATCAGTTCCCCATCCTGCACCATTATGTTATTGGGATGATAATCCCCGTGGATCAGCGTCTTCCTGTCGGGAACCGCTTCCACCAGCCCCCTGAGCTTTGATACCTCTTCATCGGTATAATAAATGCTGCATTCCTCAATTGCTTCCATGTAGATATCTTTTATCGGCAGGAACGCTCCTGTATCATCCTCTGTCTCATGTATGGTCTTGTAAAGGTCGATATATTCATTCACGTATTCATCATAAGTATCGGGATGATCCTTAAGCCGGATCGAAAGCGTATCTGCATCCAGAGCCTCAAAGACTATGCCGTAACGATCGGGTTTTCCCTCCTCCTCCATGATGGATACCATATATGAAAGCGCAGTCGGGATGCCGAAGATCAAAGCCTGCTTTGCAAGCTCCCTCTCTCTTTCTATCGTTTCAATGGGAGCTTTTTCGGCAAAGACTTTGACGATGTTTTCATTATCCAGCCGGTAAACCTCGCCGTTGGCTCCCTGAGCGATCTTCTGAAGTCCCTTCATATCATAATGCTTCACAGCCTTGTGGATATCAAAGATACTTGTAAGTCCCGTCTGATCAAGCAGATCCATGATCTCTACCGGTACATTAATGATACTTACTTTGCCCTTCTCTTTCTTCCTGAACTTCATCAGCACGCGAAGGCCGGCGCTGGATATGTATTTCACATGTTCAAAATCAAACACCGGTATCCCTTCCCGGTTGTCTGCGCGGATCTTATCGATCTTTTTTTCAACATCATCACAGCTGAGCTTGTTGATCACGCCTTCAAGTGAGATAACGGCTTTAACTCCATCGCTTTCCGCAAGTCTTACATCATAGTCCTTTTCTGCCATTGCCTATCCTTTCTTATATGTGCATCTCCTGCACTTCTTTAACATACCGTTCCAAAACGTTTATCAGCTCCTTTTTGTATATCCTGCCTCCGCAGGAGTCAAACCCGCTTATGTACAGAGCATCTCCGACTGCACTTCCGTATACCATCAGAGGGAATATGGCCGCTCCGGCATATACTCCTTTTACATGCTCCGCATAAGAAGCTCCGGCAAGCTCCCTGCCGAGATAGCTCACGAGGATCGCGTCCTGTCCCATGAGAGCACCGATAAGCTTCATCCGCTCTCCGGTATCCTCTGTGAATAAAACCTTGCGCCATTCGTTGAACTGCCATGCGACCGGATCCCGGCCGCTCTGCTTTTTTATTCCTTCCGCAGTCCTCTTCGCAAGATCCGTCTCATCGCCCAGGATCTCGTCCGGATCAAATACGATCCGCATATTTGCGATGCTCGCATTCTGAAACGTATACGGAGCATCAAACAGGTTTCTTGCATTGACCGGCATGCGGACGGACACATGGTCATATCCCCCGGGGAAGGACGATATAAGCGCCTTCAGGCTTAATATCGTAAGCGTTGTCTGACCGGAAGCGTTCCACCTTCCGCAAAGGTCCTTAAAGCCCGCATATGGTATCCTGATCATGAATGACTCGCACTCATTTTTATCCCCGCTCATCTGAAAGCTTAGATAGCTTCCGCCCGGCACCGATGGTTCCCGGTACTCTTCCGATACAGGAAGTTCAAAAGCCATGAGCTCCCTGTCATAGCAGGGCTCGTCCGAAAAATGATATGCCCCCTGCTCCATCCCGAAATAGTGATCGAGAAGAGTCCTCACAGCCCAGAATATCCCGCATCCGTCTGTCAGGGCATGAGTTACAGCCACTGTGATGCTGTCCCCTGTATAGTACACTATCGCAGAATGCAGATTATTCTCCGGCGTATTGATATCCTGCGATACATGGTCTGAAAGCACGAGCGGTAAAGGATTCTCCTCAAGCTTCAGGAAGAGTCCTTCATCCGGCACCACATTATAAGAAAGAAACGGACAGTCCGCTTCCGTCTCCTCCAGCGCCTTCTCTAGTCTCTCCGGATCAACCGGACTGTCAAGCTTCACCCTGATATGGGGATTAGTTTCCACAAGATGGCGGTTCTTCTCAGACATCCCTATGAGCGATCCGGAATACAGTCTTGGATCTTTGATCATGGAAATACCACTCCTATATTATTCTGTTTTCTGTTCTTTTCTATAGCTTCCACTTTAAGGCCTTCTTTTTCCAGCTCTTTTATATAAGCATCGATAACGGGGGCATTTTCATTTCCGTGGAGCAATGATACAAAGAACCTGCCGTTTTGAGCAAATATCACCGTACCGCTCTTGTTTGATACCGAATCCAGTATGAGATCCCCGACGTATCTTTCAATCCCGGGAACATCGAGTCTGCCGACATAGCTGACCAGCGCGCTTGGCACCATGTCTGCTATCATGGAATTCTTAAAATAGAACTGTATCTTTTCTTCAAGCGTAGGGAGCTTATCCATTTTTGTCAGTGTATCCTGTTCTTTTTTCAGAAGCCTGTCTGTCGCTCCCGGATCCCTCTGCTCCTTTATCATGCTCCTTCCCTTACCGCAGAGTGCTTCTGTATCCAGCTCACTGTCCTCCTTTGATATCACGAAATGCAGGAATTTGGTGACAAGCGACATGCTCTCGGATATGCCGTATCTGTCGCTCACATCGCATGCGATACCCATGTCGATGTATTCAGGAACCTCCTTAAGACAGCTTACTATCGCTCTGTAATAGATAACCGCAAACCACACGGCAGGAGAAGCCTTGCAGGCCTTTACCCGCTCTATCACGCTTTCTTCCTTCAGCGTGATCGTTGTCCTGAAAAATCCCTCTTCTCCACTGCCCCTAAGTCCGCTCTCAAGTACAGACGGCAGGATGGGCTTTATTTCAGGAGAAAACCCCGGCCAGAGCACCGGCGTATCATCAGGGATCTTATCAAAGGGCTGGATCAGCTCCTCTCCGGGCATACACGGCTTATAGGGCTTCCTTACCCCCTCCCAGGCAGGCTCTTCACCGTAACGGTCCGTGACATACTGATACAGGACGGTAAGACACCATCTCAAAAGGCCCCGTCCTCCTCCCAGATTATGGAGCAGAGTGAAATAAATGCAGTCATCTTCAAAGTCCACGCACAGCAGATGCCCGTTCATCTCATCGCTGCCGAATGAAGGCATGGGATATGACGTCTTCATGACAGGGACCGGGAGCGGATTATCCTCGAGCACAAAGGTGCCGTTATCAACCGCGATCCTTTTCTTAAGATAGGGATAACGCTTCATTGCACTCTGTACCGATCTTAGCAGTATATCCCCGTCCACGGTATCCTTCATCCTGAAGCGGTAGCGCATGGTCAGAGCGCCTACAACCTTCATCATGTATAAAAGTCTGGTGTTATAATCGATCATATATTACTTCTGCGCCTCCGTTTCTCCTGAGTTCAGGCTGTGCCCGTCTCGCACAGTCTGCTGTATGCCCCGCCAAGCCTTATCAGCTCTTCATGTGTCCCGCGCTCGATTATCCTTCCGTGATCGAGGACCAGGATGCAGTCGCTGTTCTTAACTGTCGACAGTCTGTGCGCTATCACAAAGGAAGTCCTTCCCTTCATAAGATTATCCATACCCTCCTGTATGAGGCGCTCTGTCCTGGGGTCCACGGAGCTCGTCGCTTCATCAAGTATCAGGACAGGCGTATTTGCGGCAACGGCTCTTGCGATATTCAGAAGCTGCCTCTGTCCTTCCGCCAGACTGTCTGCGTCATTTGTGAGCACGGTATCATATCCGTCAGGAAGCCCGGTTATAAAATCATGTGCATTAGCCGTTTTGGCAGCCTCTATGCATTCTTCATCCGAAATACCGGGATTCCCGAAGCGGATATTATCATATATCGTGCCGGTAAACATATGTGTATCCTGCATGACAAGACCTATAAGATGTCTTAGATCCTTCTTGTCTATTGCGGACACAGGGCTGGAATCTATAAGTATCTCGCCGCTGTCGATCTCATAGAACCGGTTGAGCAGATTGGTTATGGTGGTCTTTCCCGACCCCGTGCTGCCGACTATTGCTATCTTCTGTCCCGGATCGGCTCTCAGACTTACGTCATACAGTATCTGAATACCGGGCACATAGCTGAAGTTCACGTTCTTCAGTTCTATCTGTCCCTCAGGCTTCCTGCCGTCGAATGAGATCTCTCCATCATAACTCTCCGCTTCCTCATCGATCATGTCAAATATCCTCTTTGCGCCGGCAAGCGCCGTCACGATCGAATAAAGCTGTCCCGAAGCCAGTATCACCGGAACGTTCATGGTCTTTGCAAGGCTCAGGAATGCGATCGTTTTGCCTATCGTCATACCGCCCCATCCGTTTATCACAAAGACCGCGCACAAAACAGCAAACGGAAGATAAAATATGAGACTTCCGGACTGCATGTTCATGGCAGTTATTATCCCCGTATACTTTATGGCTTCAAAGGCGCTCTTTCTTAGTTCCTCATTCTTCTCCCTGAATTCCCTGAGACACTCCTCTTCTCTGCCGAATACCTTTACCACCTTCTGCCCGCTTATGATCTCCTCCGTAAAACCGTTAAGACTTCCGAGATCCTCCTGCTGCTTTGTATAATATCCCCTGGCTGAAGTCAGGATCTTCATGCTGGCCCCGGTAACAACAGCAAGGAGTAAAAGAGCCAGCAGAGCCAGCGGGATGTTCAGGATAAGGAGCACGATGACTATCGCCACTGCCGTGAGTACGGCCGAAAAAAGATATGGTATGCCCTGACTCAGCATGAGCCTCATCGCATCTATATCATTGGAATAGATGCTCATTATCTCTCCTCTCGTATGAGTATCGAAATACTTCAGCGGAAGCCTCTCCATCTTCTCAAAGAGATCCTTCCTGAGACTGTAGAGGATATCATGTGACAGCCTTGCTGCCGTGCTTCCCTGGAGATAGGTCGCGGCCCCTCCCAGGACAAAGAGCACCAGCATACCGCCAAGTGCGGAAAGAAGTGCCCTGAAGCCTTCGGCTTTATCTTCCATGTCGATCAGAGGAGTGATATATTTGTCCACGAGTTCGGACAGGAATGCATACACAAGCACCGATGTCAGAGATGAGATCACGACACAGGCTAAGAGAAGCATGAACAGTCCTTTTCTGTGGGATGTTATGTATCTTATGAGTCTTTTAAGTGTATCCTTCATAGATCCCCCTTTAAGATACTCCGCAGAGATCCCTGTATATCCCGTTTGTCTTTATCAGCTCCTCGTGGGTGCCGAACCCGCTCACGCGTCCTTTGTCCATTACAAGTATCTTGTCCGCATCATGTATGGAAGCGACCCGCTGGGTGATGAGGATCTTCGTCACGTCGGGCATGTCGGTCTTAAGACTGTGCAGGATCCTTGCCTCGGTCTCGTTATCCAAAGCAGAGAGTGCGTCATCAAGTATAAGTATCTGAGGCTTTCTGACAAGCGCCCTTGCAAGGCACAGTCTCTGTCTCTGGCCTCCCGAAAGATTGGAGCCGCCCTGCTCTATATATTCATCATATTTATTTTCCTTTTCCTCAATAAAGGTATCCGCGCAGGCCATGGCGCAGGCTTTGCTGCACTCATCATATCCTGCATCCTTCCTGCCCCAGCGCAGGTTATCAATGATCGTGCCTGAAAAGAGCACATTCTTCTGCAGGACTACGGCAATCCTGTCAGACAGAGCCTTCATGGAGTACTCCCTCACATCCTTCCCGCCGACCTTCACGCTTCCTTCGGTGACATCATACAGGCGGCTTATGAGATTAACGAGCGAACTCTTGGATGAACCTGTCGCTCCGACTATGCCTATCATCTCACCGGGAGCGAACTTAAGGCAGATATCATCCAGCACGTTACGGCCTGCTCCCCTGCCGTAACGGAAAGATACATGATCGAACTCCACCGAATTATCCTGCATGGAAGCAACCGCCTCTTCAGCCTCCCTTATCGAAGGCTCTGTTATAAGCACTTCCTTAACTCTCGCAAAAGAGGCAAAGCTTGCCGACACCTGCACAAAACTCAATACAAGCGTCGAGATGTATGTCATGATCTGAAAAGCATAGTTGATGAAACCTGCCAGATCTCCCGTCGTCATATCACCCGCGCTAATATATCTTGCTCCGATCCAGCTGATGCCCACAAAGCAGAATTCAAGCGCTGTCATCATCACGGGATTATTAAGTGCCTGAAGCTTTTCGACCTTTATAAAGCCCTTTCTGACAGATGCTGCCGGCTCATCAAAGCTTAAGCACTCGTCCCTCTCCCTTGCAAAAGACTTTACGATCCTGATCCCCGTAACATTTTCCTGTATCTTGCCGTTGAGCCTGTCATACTCTCTGTATACCTTTTGATATATCGGCACAGTGATCCTGATGATAAGGGAAAGAAAAACAGTGATGATCAGCACTCCGATGAGCAGGATAAAACTAAGCCGTCTGTTAAGGGTGGTCGTAAGATAAAGAGCATAGATCACGGCTACGGGAGTTCTGAAAAAGGAGGTCAGAACGGTCTGCGCAGTATTCTGGATATTTGTCACGTCAGTCATGGTCCGGGTCACGAGACTCGCAACCCCGAACCTGTCCAGATCCGCAAAAGAAAAGGACTGTATCTTCCCAAACACAGCCTCTCTCAGGTTTGCCGCCAGTCCGCTGGAGGCTTTTGCCGATGTAAGATAGCCAAGAAATGCAAAGATAAGCGTCCCGAGTGCCAGGACGAGCATGATCTTACCCCAGTAAAAGACCGCGTTCATATCGCCTGCTGATATGCCGTCGTCGATTATATGTGTCGTTATAAGCGGTATCATCGTCTCAAGTATGCCGCTTATGATCATAAGTACCGGAGTCAGGATAAAGACATTCCTGTATTGCTTTATCTGCTTAAAGACGGGGTTCTTCAATAGTCATGCCTCAAATTTGTAGCCTATGCCCCAGACGGTTTTTATCATTTCACCCTTTTCACCCATTTTTGCGCGGAGCTTCTTGACATGTGTGTCGATAGTACGGGCATCACCGAAATAATCATAATTCCATACATTATTAAGGATCTTTTCGCGGGAAAGGGCAAGCCCTGCATTTTCCATGAAATACTGAAGGAGCTCAAACTCCTTGAAGGAAAGATCTGTTTCCCTGCCGTCGATCGTACACGAATGCGCCCCCGTATCGAGTGTTATACCGCCGATCTCAAGTCTTTTTCCGTCGCCGATCGCATTTGACCTCCTGAGGATCGCATCTACTCTTGCAACAAGGATGTTTGGTGAGAATGGCTTTGAAATATATTCATCAGCTCCGAGATCAAACCCCTGGAGCTCATCCTTTTCTTCACTCTTTGCAGTCAGCATGATCACAGGTGTCTTTGAATACTGTCTTATCTCCTTCAAAGTCTGATAGCCGTCCATAACCGGCATCATCACATCAAGTATCACAAGAGAAATGTCCCCGTCCTCATGCTCGAAGAATATATCCACGGCCTTACGGCCGTTTTCGGCCTCCAGAACCTCATAATCCTTCTTTCTCAGGAAATCACCTATAAGCTTCCTCATTCTTGCTTCATCATCTACGATCAGTATCTTAATCCTGTCCATTTTTTATCGCTTCCTCTTTCTCTCTGAGTGCTTTTTCTCTCTCCGTCAGGGATTCCTCCCATTCGGCATACTGGTTCTCTATAGCGGTTTTATAATTTATGATATTGGGATTGTCTGAGCTTCTCGCAACCATAAACATGGCTGCGACCAGACATATTGAAATTACAGCGACTGCAACGGCTATCCTGTACTTGCGCTTAAGGTTTTTATTCTCAGCTACAAGATCCGTGGTAACTCTGGGTCTTGCCTCCGCTCTTGCTTCGTTTCTTGCCCTCTGGGTAAAGAGCGAGCCTGTCTCGATAGGCCTTATCCTCTCCGGATCTATCGAACCGCACTCCACAAGAAATTCCCTTACCCTCATAAGAAAATCCACGCCGACAGGCGTGACAAAAAGACCGTTCTCGATCATCTTGTGATATATCGCAAGCACCTCTTCAGGATTGTCCTTATTCATCCGCTGGCTTATATAGACCATTTTCTTATATTCTTCCTCGGCGGTCTTAGCATCTGCCAGTGCCGAAAACCTGAAGCCCCTTACGGTAAGAACATCGTCCTTGATCTTCTCTGCCCCATCCTTTTTTGCTTCTTTCGGGACGGCCCCTGTATTCTCTTCAGCTTTTTCCTGTGCTTCCAAACCCGCCCCTGTCCTGTCCGTCTAAATGCTCCGACTCTTCAAATTCTATCACCGGCTGATGCTCAAATATCCTGAACTGACATATCCTGTCATTTATATGTATCTCAGTATCCCTCAGCGCATATACAGGCATGAACCACTGGTCGTTGTCTCCGCAATATGACTCATCTATTACCCCGCAGGAATTTGTCTGTATCACGCCGAAATTCTTAAAGGTGCTCGACCTGGGAACAACATGCGCCTCATATCCCTCAGGCAGCTGCATAGCTATCCCCAGAGGTATCAGATGAAACTCTCCGGCCCTGAGGCTTACATTCTCCGCTGAACGCAGGTCGATCCAGTCGCTTTTGCCGTCAATATACCTGAGACGCTCGATCTCATCGGAAAAATACCTGATCCTGATCTTCATATCCTAATCACCATACCCCATTATCCTTCTGACCTTTTTGACAGAGGCTGTAAACCTTTCGACATCCTCCTCATCATTATACAGATAAAGCGAAGCCCTTGCAGTATTTGAAACCTTAAGATAATCCATGAGGGGCTGAGCGCAATGATGCCCTGCCCGTATATCCACCCTGTCTGCATCCAGTATGGATGCTATATCATGAGGATGCACTCCATCGATCGTAAATGAGATTATTCCGTTATGCCCCGCAGGATCCTCCGATCCGTATATATGAACATAAGGCAGCTCTGAAAACTCCTCAAATATCCTTGCAGTAAGATCGTCCTCCGTCTTTCTGACCTGATCAAAACCCACATTCTGAAGATATTCTATAGCAGCCTTTAATCCGAAGGCTCCGGCAGGATTCACCGTCCCGGCCTCAAATTTGTGCGGCAGCTCCGCCCAGGTCGCTCCGTCAAGCCTCACATATTCTATCATCTCTCCGCCGGTGAGGAAGGGGGGCATTTCTTCCAGCAGCTCACTTCTCCCGTAAAGCACCCCTATACCGAAGGGTGCCATGAGCTTATGTCCGGAAAAAGCGAGAAAATCCGCATTGAGCTCCCTGACATCGACCTTCATATGCGGAACAGACTGCGCTCCGTCAACGACGATGACACCGCCGTTTTTATGAACTCTGTCCGCCAGCTCCTTTACAGGATTTACACAGCCCAGGACATTTGATACCTGGGCGGCAGCGATAAGCCTGCACCTGGGTGAGATCTTTTTATCCAGCTCCTCTTCGGTAAAGCTTCCGTCCCTTTCCGGCTCCAGATATATAAGCTTCGCCCCGGTCTTCTCTGCGACCATCTGCCAGGGGAGCATATCGGAGTGATGCTCCATCACTGTCGTCACGATCTCATCACCCTCATGGATATGATAAAGCCCGTAGCTGTATGCTACAAGGTTCAAAGCCTCCGTTGTATTTCTTGTAAATATGATCTCGCGGTCTTCCGCTGCATTCAAAAAATCCTTTACACAGGCTCTGGCCTCGGCATAAGCGTCAGTCGCTGCCATGGACAGCTCATACAGTCCCCTTAAAGGATTGGCGTTCATATTCTCGTAAAAGTATTTCTCCGCCTCTATCACCTTCTCCGGTCTCTGCGCAGTTGCCGCGGAATCAAGATATACGCAGGGCGCCTTTTTGAAAACGGGGAAATCATCCTTATATATATTACTGCTCACTTAAATGCCTCCTCCATATAATACTGTATCCGTCCGTGAGTATGCTCGTCCTTTATGAGATTTCTTACCGAGTTGAGCTTTGCTTTGGTCGCAAGCAGCTCCGCCTCATATTTTGAAAAGCCTCTTGTCTGCATATAATAAAGCATATCTGACGAGAGTCTGCCTATGGATGCTCCGTGAGTCCCCTCCACATCCTCCTCGTCACAAAGAATGACAGGCAGGGTTTTGTTTACCACCCCATCTGATAAGAGCAGTACATCCTCAAGCTCATTTCCATGCGCTCCTCCGGCTCCTCTTATAAGATCGATCGTGCCTCTGAAATTCTTGCCGGCCCTGTCTCTCAATGCACCTTTTACATTAAGAGAAGAACCTGTCTTTCTTCCGGTATGGGCTATGTAATAATTCATATCCAGACTCTGATCATTTAAGCAGAGATATCCCATATCTCCGTTAAACTCCGCCTTATAGCCCTTAAGAGCCGCGGAAAGCCCGATGTAATTCCGTCCTCCCCCCAGACACATCTGTGTAATATCAAAATATCCGTTATCCTCTACAAAAACACCTATATCATCAAGGCATAGAAAGCCTGAGCCAAGGAGGTTAACCTTTACAAGATGAACCTTTGCATTCCTTCCGACCCATATCTTTGTCTGAACTCCGAAAAAACCTCTGGCTTCCCTTTTTGAGGAGGAGTAATCCATGATAACGGTTATGGAGCTGTCCTCCGCCGCATGTATCTCGACCCTGTCAGCATTGGAATCTCCATTCTCCATCAGATACCTGATGCTCACAGGCTCAGTCACACTCCTGCCCGGTCTTGCATGCACCATCAGAACATCTTTGCTGGCCTCAGCGAAAAAAGCCTCAGCCTCTTCACCCATCCCGCATTTCACGGATCTGATATTGAAGGAGCTTTTCAGGTCGCATCCTCCGCAGTCACTGCAGGATTCATTTCCTATCATGGCTCCGGCAGGGATCTTTTCGACTGTGGCTTTTCCGCTTCCGTTCAGGACTATCTTATCCTCTAATATTACTTCGTTAAGCTTAAGTGCATTCCATGTAAGCGATTTCAGACTGTTTATCTTCATCATCCTATCGCCCCCTTCATCTCAAGCTGGATCAGATTGTTCATCTCGACTGCATATTCAAGCGGCAGCTCCTTCGAAACGTTATCCGCAAACCCGGAAACTATCATTGCCTTCGCATCTTCCTCCGATATTCCCCTGCTCATGAGGTAAAATACTGCATCATCAGATATGCGTCCGATCTTTGCCTCATGGCCGACATCGGCCTCATTCGTCCTTATGTCCATGGCCGGTATAGTATCCGATCTGGATATGTCATCAAGCATCAGCGAAGCACAGGATACCGAAGCCTTTGAATCCCTTGCTCCCTCTCTGATGGTAAGCGCGCTCCTGAAGGTACTCTCGCCTCCGCTTTTTGATATTGATTTGGTATTAATAAACGACGAGGTGCGCTCTCCCAGCTGGACTATCTTTGCACCTGTATCAAGATTCTGTCCCGCCCCCGCAAAGGTGATGCCCGTAAACTCACAGTGTGAATCATTCCCCTTGAGGATCGTCATCGGATACAGGTAGGATACATGCGAGCCAAAGGAGCCCGATACCCATTCCATGGAAGCCCCCTCCTCGCATATCGCGCGCTTGGTATTCAGGTTATACATGTTTTTTGACCAGTTTTCTATGGTCGAATATCTGAGTCTTGCATTTTTTCCTACGAAAAGCTCCACGCATCCGGCATGAAGATTGGCGACATTGTATTTAGGCGCCGAGCACCCCTCTATGAAATGAAGATCTGCTCCCTCTGATACAATGATGAGAGTATGCTCAAACTGTCCGGCTCCTGCCGCATTAAGCCTGAAGTAGGACTGAAGAGGTATCTCAACCTTTACTCCCGGAGGAACATAAACAAACGAACCTCCCGACCATACCGCCCCGTGAAGCGCTGCGAATTTATGATCGGTCGGCGGTACGAGCTTCATGAAATGCTCACGTACCATTCCTTCATATTCTCCGGTAAGTGCCGATTCCATGTCCGTATATATAACGCCCTGGGCAAGAACCTCCTCCTTGACATTATGATATACCAGCTCGGAATCGTACTGCGCACCTACTCCGGCAAGACTCGTTCTCTCGGCTTCCGGTATGCCAAGCTTCTCAAATGTATCCTTGATATCCGAAGGCACATCCTCCCAGGCTGCCTGCATCCCGGTCTTTGACCTTACATAGGTTACGATATCATCCATATTAAGCCCGGAGATATCAGGTCCCCATTCCGGTATCTTAAGCTCATTGTATATATCAAGGCTCTTCAGCCTGAACTCGAGCATCCACTCCGGATCGTGCTTTTCCCGTGAGATCTCTCTTACGATTTCAGGCGTGAGCCCTTCCCTTACCTTATAGAAATCCTCTTCCTTTTCCTCATAGCGAAAATCATAGAGGCTTCTGTCTATATCTTTAACTTCAGAACGTTCCTTTGCCATTATGTCAAACCTTTATGCGCCGAATCTGTCAAATCCGTTTTCATTGATATCCTCTACCAGGGAGCCGTCACCGTTTGCAACTATCTCTCCCCTTACAAGCACATGTGTGTAATCCACATGCAGAGATTCCAGGATCTTCGTACTGTGCGTTATTATGAGCAGAGCTCCCTCTTCATTCTTCTGATACTCCCTGATCCCAGCTGACACTGTCCGTACCGCATCCACATCGAGTCCGGAGTCGGTTTCATCCAGGATCGCAAACCTGGGCTTCAGCATGAGCAGCTGCAGGATCTCCGCCTTTTTCTTTTCACCACCGGAAAAGCCGACGTTCAGATCCCTGTCTTTATAGGGTGTATCAAAATTCAGTATCTTCATATCAGCTGCAAGCTCCTTACGGTATTCCGAAAACCTGATCTTCTCTCCGGTTTTCTGGATTATCGCATTCCTGATGAAGGACGAAAGAGTGATTCCGGGAACCTCCAGAGGATTCTGAAAGGACATGAACATCCCTGCCTTTGCCCTTTTATCGGCAGTCTCATTTCTGATATCGAGCCCGTTAAAATATATGCTTCCATTTGTTATCTCATAGGCAGGATTACCCATAAGAGCATTCCCCAATGTGGATTTGCCGGCTCCGTTCGGACCCATGAGCACATGGGTCTCCCCTTTTCCTATACTTAAAGTGATATTTTTCAGTATCTGACTGTCGTCAACTGAAACACATAAATCCTTGATCTCCAATAATGCCATCTTTCATACCTCTGCTATATATATTCCCTCAGTTCTCCCAGGCAGCTCTCAAAATCAACCCCGTACCACCGCTTATCAGGATCTCCTTCTGTCTCCTCTATACAACGGTTTACAAAATCAACCGCATGCTTTGATGCCTCCCCTATAGTCTGTCCATCCATAAGGCAGCCGGTCACGACAGACGAGAAAATGTCTCCGGTGCCAAGATACCTTCCGTTATGTTTTGTATTTACAGCTGATGAAACCTTATCGCATGTCCTGTCATAAGACATAGCGCCCATGGAATCATCACTGAAATGGATACCGGTGATCACTACCCTTTCCGGCCCCATATCTGACAGCTTATGCAGCATACCGGCTATCTCCTCCCCGGAAAAATCTCCCGGTTCTCTGTAATCCTTACCTAGGAGAAGGCAGGCCTCCGTCAGATTAGGTATGATAACATCAGCTTTTTTTATTAATGGACGCATATATATGACAAAATCCCGGGGAAGCCCTGAATAAAGAATGCCATCGTCAGCCATGGCAGGATCGATCACTACCAGAGTGTCCTGTTCCCTGAACTCATCTATGAACCAGGATATCTCCTCTATCTGCTCCGTAGAACCCAGATATCCGGTGTAGATTGCATCAAAACGCATGTTGTTTTTCTTTAACTGCGCCGATATATCTTTTATCTTATCAGAAAGATCGTATGTTATGAAACTCTCAAATGCAGTATGTGTAGATAAAAGTGCTGTAGGAAGCACCGACGTTTCCATACCAAGACAGGACAATACGGGTATCGCCGCCGTCAAAGAACATTTACCGACACAGGATATATCCTGTAAAGTAATGACTCTTTTCATTTAATTGAGCTCATGAATGAATAATAACAGTCGTGCCCACAGAAATCGTATTGAACAGGGCCTCTGCCATGCTTCTGGGCATATTTACGCAGCCATGAGAACCGTTTGTCTTATATATCTCACCGCCGAAGGAGCTTCTCCATGAAGCATCATGTAATCCGTAATTGCCTGTGAAGGGCATCCAGTACTTGACAAAAGATGCATATCCCGGTCCTTTTAAGGTCCTGTTGGTTGCCTTGTTATAAACCTGAAAGGTTCCCTGAGGAGTATCATGATGGGCTGACTCATTTCCGGTCACTATCTCGGAAACAAGAGTCGGTACACCATTCTGATAATATGTGAGCTTCTGTTCTGTGATATTTACATCTACATAGGTCTGACCGTCGGGAACAACCACCTGCTTCTGCTCCTCAGCAGCCCTGCTCTGCTCCTCAGCAGCCTGTGCTGCAGCATTCTCCAAGGCTCCCGGAACACTTGAAACAGTCATTACGGGAACTCTCGTTGCATTTATGCCACTGTTTATGGCGCTTATCAGATACTGCTTCTCCATCTCCTGGTTCATGACAGTAACACCGGGAAACTCATAAATGGAAGCGAGACTTGAAATGAAATTGCCTACTGCAGCCTGGTCTGCACAGAAATTACCTGCCGCATCAAGGGCAAAGGAACCGTCCTCATTCCTCCGGAGCAGATTTACCATCCCTGCCTGGTCAAGAGTAAAGACTGACTGTACTCCCCCGGGGATAACATATGAACTGAAATCGTAAGCCACCGATGCCACATTCTGCGCTTTTGCCTCTCCCGAAGGGATAACAAGTGCCAGAACAAATGCCAGAACCGCTGCGACAGATAATACAAACCTCTTCATTTTTCCCTCTCCCCAAATACAATAATAATAAACGACAAGGTCTTTCCGACCTCTGCAGTAACTATAATTATATGCACGTTCCGTCTTTACTTTCAAGTTTAAAATCACATTTGTACCATCCGCCCGGTTTTATGCCATATCTTGTAGTTGATTGCCCTCATTTTTTACGGGTATAATATTTTGTGACTTCCTGCGCGATAAATCTGATTTTCGCTCAAGGACTCCGCGTTTTGCGATGATCTGGCAGGTTTCTCCGGAACCCTGTCGTTTTTTGGGAGAGGGAGAGTTGTATTTTATGAAAAGTCTGTCTGTTCTGTGTGCCTTATCCGTATTTACCGCCACAGTCTTTATTCCCGTGCATCCGGCATATGCCCTGGAGAGCCGGGAGATTTCTTCAGAAGAAGAAAGCAGCGAAGAAGCATCTGACGTGATATCCGCCTCGGAAGCAGCTGTTATGGATCGCATCAGATCTGAAAAGATCTCCATCGAAGCCGCACATAATGCCATTGATGAAGCCTCTGAATTAAACCGTTTCACCAATGACAGAGTCATAGCAGAGCGTATCCTGGCCGAGAAAGCCTCGATAAAGGCTGCCAGGGAAAATCTGGAAAGAGCTGCGGAAATAAACAAACAAAAGGAATATGCCGATATTATCGAATCAATGCCGGATCATACCTATATAGACATAGATCTCACGAAGCAGACGCTCACCTATTACATCAACGGCGGAGTGACCATGGTTTCGGATATAGTATCGGGTAATGTTTCAAGACGCTGTGACACTCCCCAGGGAGTTTATCAGATATATGGGAAACAGAAAGGGCGTACTCTCAGAGGACCGAATTATGAAGCCTTTGTAAATTACTGGATGCCCTTCACCGGAAATTACGGAATACATGACGCTACCTGGAGGAGCTCCTTCGGAGGGGACATCTATCGAACTAACGGTTCCCACGGCTGTGTCAATATATCCAAATCAACTGCGGCCATCCTCTATGAGACCGCTCCTGTAGGAACAAAGGTCTTTGTGCACCTTTAAATGATCATTTCATCTTGTGATGCCCCTGAAAAACAATCCAAGCATTCCCGGTCCCACATGAGCCCCTGATACGGGCTCATGTTCGCATATGCATATCTCAGCCTCCGGGCTGATCCGTGATATAAGCTCCGCCAGATGTCCCGCATCCTCCAGACAGTCTCCGTGGGATATGCATACAGGAAGATCCTGTGTTTCGGTCTTTTTCTCCTTATATTTGTCAGCAAGCATCTCTACAGCCTTACGGCGTCCGCGCACCTTATCACAGGGAACGATATGTCCTGTTGTATCGCCGTATAATATTGGTTTAATATTAAGAATAGTGCCGATGTTTGCAGCTACGCCGCTCACTCTCCCGGTACGTTTGAGAAACCCCAGATCATCAACGGTAAAGTACTGACAGGCATGTATCACCTCATTATCAAGTATCTCTCCCGCTTCTGCCGCCGGTACCCCGTCCCGGGCAAGCCTTGCGGCCCGTACCGCCAGAAGCCCGCTCCCGAAACCGCAGCCCTTTGAATCTACCACATGGACTGTACGTCCCGGATATTTCTCCATCAGCTCCTGTCCGGTGGCCCATGCCGCACTATAGGTCCCGCTTATGCCCGAACTCATCGAAATGTATATGATATCGATCCCCTGCTCCAGAACAGGCGCAAAGGAGGAAAGGAATCCCTCCATCCCAAGAAGACTTGTCTGTACAGTAACCCCCGCCCGCAGACGGTCATAATACGAATGGGCGTCAAAGAGCTCCAGATTTCCGTCATAGACCTCCATCCTCCCGTCGATCAGATATTCGCAGGGAAGAATCCTTATCCCATCCATCATTTTTTTCGGCAGATTTGCGGTGCCGTCCGCAAATACTAAAAAAGACATCCCTTCACCCATCCATGATAAAAATACTGCTTATCTGACGGTCATGCCTCCACCGGCATCATCAGTCCGGCTCAGGCACCCTCTTCCAGTAGGACTTTTCAAAAATATTGTCATGTATGCTGTACCAGGGCTCATCATCCGTCGTAAACCTGATCTTATCTGCTGTATTCGGTTCATCGATCGTAGACCAGTTATGCGATAAGGTCACATACTGCAGGTCTTCATTTTTTTCATGTCCGTCAAGCGCTCCTCCTGTGAAAGGATTCTTCGGATCCTGTATCAGATCCTTCACTGCAAGTACCGGAGTGTCCGCATTGGTCATATAATCATAGGACACCTTATATTCCCCGTCACCGAAATCCTTAAATAAAAACAGGGGATTAGCCTGCTCCATGTCAGTGCCGTCGTCCAGTATGAGTCCCGGGAAATTCCCAAGCATATCACCATGGTCAGCCACGATTATTATCCTTGTGTTTTCATACACGCCCATTTGTCTCAGTTTATCAAACCACTCGCCCAGCATTATAAGAGCGGCGGCATTGGTATGATATTCAATATAGTCCAGCCTTTCCTTTATCTCAAGGCGGTTTCCTTCCTCATCGATCCTGTAGCCCTTTTCAAGCCCCTCATTATCCACATGCCCCACCAGATCATAGTCAGGCAGCTGAAACTCTGTCTGCTGATGAGTCATTTCATTATCCAGTATCATGAAGGTATTATTGTCGGAGTCCTCTATTTTTGTCATCGTTGACATATTCTTCAGCACACCCCAGCAGGTAAGGATATCCCAGTTCACCTCTCCGGGCTTTTCCGCACGCAGATACCCGGCTTCATCATATATGAAGGGCTGGAGCGGCATCGGGCTCACTCTCATAAGACTGTACATGAAAAAAGACCTTCTCCTGGCGGTTTCCACCGTTGCATAGTACTCCCTGACCGCAAAATGCCCTCTTGCATGATAGGCCTTTACGCCGGGATACTTATCGTAAATAGAAAGGTCCGGCCAGGTCGTATAGCCTGCATAGGGCGGATCAATGACGGTAGACTCATAGCCCTCATTCGAGAAAAGCACCGGCAGCACTGACAGGGCCTCATCCTGCTTTTCACCAAGAGTCATATCAGTCCTCGCGTTGATAGCTACGGGAGAGTACTCATATCCGCCGTAAAGGGCAGCCGAGGTAAAATTCGTATGCATCCCGAAGGATACAGTATTAGGGTAATAGGTAAAGCCGGAGAATTTCTGCTTAAGCTCCGGTCTCTCAGCCATCAGAAAAGGCACATATCCGGATATAGCCTTGTCCAGCATTATCACTATGACATTTTTTCCCCGGGTGGAAAGATTGAATTCAGGCTCGGTCTCCACATCATACAGATTAAAATCCGTTTTGGATATCACTCTGATGGTCCTAAGCACATTAAAGGCGGAAATAAGGACAAGACTTGCCGTGACTGCGGCATATATACCTGTAATGACTGCCGGCTTTTTCTTACGGATAAGGCTCATGATCACTAAAGTAACCACCAGCGCAGCAAGCTGGATCAGGATCTCCTTTACGGTGAAAACCGGAAATTCCTTATATTGCAGATCTGCAGATACGATCCCCATATCTCTGGCAAAAAGGAAATAATCCACTGCCGTTATCCCGCACAGAAGCCAGATTGAAAAGCCTATCCGCCTCTTCACCCTGTTTGAAGCAAGAGCATAAAACACCGATAACCAGCACAGGAAAAATCCGGCCGAAATGCAAAGTGAGCTCAGCACATAGGTAAGAGGATTTTTATATGCCAGCATCTCCACAAATTCCGTAGGTGAGGAAGCCACCAGAGCAGACGGGATGACCACCCCTGTAAGGCAGGTCAGTGTGACCGCTCCGCCCAGGTACAGCGAAAGAGACGGCGCCTTATCGGCTGCTTTTCTCTCAGCAGGCTTTACCGGCTCCTTGAGGACTATATTCTTCACAAGCGAAAAGACATTATTCATCGTCCAGTATAACACGAGTCCGGAAGGAGACTGATACAGCAGTATGAGAAAAAGGAGCGCCATCACATAGATCTGGATATTGTCCTTAAACGGAGTCCCCCATGTATAAATAACGGCAGCTATGCAGTTTATAAGTGTCATGATCACCGGAAGTATATTTATGGCAAAGGATCCTGCCTGCAGCAATCCGTCAGCAGCTCCCAGATCAGTAATGCAAAGAAATGAGGTCCCGTTCAGCAGATTGAGATTTGACAGGAAATGATAGGCCGCCATGAAAAAAGGGATCTGAAGGAGCAGTGATACCGAGCTCCTCAGTGAATACAGAGGATGGTAGTCCATCTTTCTGTAATATGCGGAAAGCATCATGATCCTCTCATCTCCCTTGAAGACCTTCTTTAAATGATCAGTCCCGCGTTTCATCTTCTCCTGCCGCAGACGCTCCTCAGCCTGTATGGCATCTGCCCTCATATATAGCGGAAGAAGCAGGAAATTAATGACTATACTCACGCCGATGATAGCTATACCCGGATTGTCACTGATTCGGTTTATAAGGGTAAAGCATATCTCCAACAGTAATTCTATCGGATATATTAAGATGTAATATAAGAAATGCAACATTCTCGGATAATATCACAAAATCAAACACACATCAAGACAAAACTGCCGCCGAAGCTGTATACAGCCACAGACATATAACGCTTGTTTTCATTCAGTTGTTTCTTAGCCGTCATTCTCTTTTTTTATAAAAAACTGATCAAAGCCTGTCGTTTCTATTATTTCACGGACCGCTTCATTTATGCCTGTCATTTCAAAACCATCCTTATCCTTCAGCGATTTATACATGATAAGGAGCACGCGAAGCCCCGCTGACGAGACATAGGCCATCCTGCTGACATCAATGTGAATGCCGGTAATGCCCTCTCCTGCTTCCTGGAAATGCTTCAAAAGCTCCGGTGCTGTGATCGTATCCATACGTCCCTGGATACTCACCTCAAACAAACCGTCCTTAAGCGAGCTTTTCACTTCAAAGGGAAGATCCGGATCAGCTATCGTTTCTGATGATCCCGCAGCATCATCCTGTCCTTTTTCCTTAAAATCAGGGTCTGCAGTGATCTTCCAGACATTTACATGCTTCATGTTTTCCTTAAGCTTTTCTATTTCCTCTTCTGTCATGGCATCAAAAAGCTGAAGCTTAATGTCCTCCCTGAAATAAGGCACCTTCTCTACCAGAAGTCCTCTTGATCTGTACCGCGCTTCGATCTTCTTATAATCCACAGCGAGCGTTCCGCCGGAGTCTTTTACGACACTTGCGTTATTCTTATGCAGATCCGTGTCCGACTGCCCGCTGAAACCCTTCCTTGAAGCCACCAAAAGCTCCATCGCCCTGTCTCCCGCGACAGCCTTGTATACCGCCATATAATACTCAAACGTCTCCACATCCGCATTAAGCCAGCATCCTCCTTTTTCAGACAGGATCCGTCTTATATTCACAGAGAGCTGTCTGGTTTCTTCCGATGTCAGATAAACGGTAAGCCCCTCAGTTGCTATGCATACAGGACCTTCAGCAAGGTCTGCCGCTGCCTTCATGCTTTCGTAATTTGTAACATCTACAACCTGAAAACTGATATGTTTTTTCTGTTCCTCATCTGTCATGGATTCAATTATCGGAGAAAAATCATTGATCACAGCAGGAAGATCGCAGCCTATATACTGCATCCCCTTCTCAGCAAACTCAAATACCTTTGGCGTATAGCCGCACGGAAGATCGATCAGAGTCTTATATCCGCTTTCCTCGATAGTTCTGTTGATCGCAACATAACGAAGCTCTCTGACTATATCGGAAGGTCTGTTTATCATGTCATTCTGATCCACCCCGTGGAATATCGATTCTTTTTCGACTCCCATCTTTTCAAGGATCTCCAAAGCTTTGTCATAGTGCGCATTAGCCAGCATGATAAGCGTTGTTATCGCTGTGTTGGAGGTAGGATTAACCTTAATGTTGAGTTCCTTTGTTTCATTCATTGTATTTATTCTCCTTTAATACTATATTTTCAAATTCGTACTTGGCAGGTTTCTTTAGAAACCTGTCCGGTGAAGCCGGATTATGAAACATGCTTCCTTTGCATGTTTCATAACCTATGATATTTGAGATAGTTTTCAGCGCCGGGCGTAAAAAAACATATACTGCTGCAATATCCCTGCGTAGCCCGGATATTTTTCCACCGGAAACCTGCCATGATAATGCTCATCCATAACCCTCTGAATCCATACATCAACCGGAAAGGACGCTGTACGGTGATAAGCAAAGAGCATGACGCAGCTTGCAACCTTTTTTCCTACTCCATAAAAACTGAGCAGCTCACTTAAAAGCTCCTCATCATTATATTCCCTTAATGCCTCCGGATCGGTCTCTCCCGATGCGACTCTTTTTGCTGTCTCACTTACATATGGAGCCCTGTAGCCTAAGGAACAGCTTTTAAGCTCCTCTTCGGAAAGCCCTGCTATGGCCTCCGGCGTGGGAAAGGCATATGTATCTTTTGCTATTTTTTCTCCGCAGGTTCTGCACAGCTTATCCACTGAAGCCTGAATAGCCGGAATATTCTTTCTCTGCGAGATGATGAAGCTGATGAGGGTCTCAAAAGGCTCCTGCCTCAATATCCTTATGCCCCTTCCGTATCCGGCAGCCCTCAGCAGGAAATCGTCACTCCTGTCTATGGAATCAATATAAGCTCCATAGTCACTTCCAAGATCGAAATAATCATACCAGAAGCTTTCAAACTCCTTTTGGTCACAGCAAAACTCAAACTCTTCTTCTCCCGCATTAAAAACATGCAATATTTTATTGCCCGCCACTACCACTGCGGTGTTTTCATCCTGCATCCTCATTCTGAAGCACTGACCGCTCTCCGCTATCTGGCAAAGATCAAAATTTTCTATATGCTTTCTTATCATATCACGCCTCTCTCAAGCCTAGTATAGCATTTCTTAAATAACTGTACCAAATGCTTGCCTGCTCACCTGATAGCACATTTCCAAAAGCCTCGGTGGTCTCCGCTCCGCTGCGGTCCGTGCTAAGCAAACAGCCACTGGCTGTTTAGCACCCCGCTACGCCTGCGTTTTTGAAAACGCACTCTCAGGCAAGCATTCTGCGCATTAGTCCAGTTATTTTTCGAACGCTATACTAGTGTCCTGACACGTTCTTATTCGAACTAATTGCTTGTCTGATTTCCATATGCCGCGTTGTCGTTGGTCGCCGGTGCCCGCACCGGCTCCCGCCTCCGCCTTGCATATGAAAACCATCCTGCACAATTAGTTCAGAAATGAACGTGTCAGTACACTAGGAAAGTATAAGGAAGAATACCGACAGCAGGATAAAGAAAAGTCCTGTGACAAGCTCCGGGAGAAATCCTGCTCTTTTTTCATTCCTTTTTTTTATATATTCCACCGGATCCTCAGTCCTCGCCCTCCTGAAGGTAACGGTAAAGAGGCTGTGTACACTGTAGAACATAATGTCAAAAAAACCTTTGGAAGCAGCAAACAGAAGACCTCCTGCACCTGCCATAAGCACTCCCGATGAAAAGCAGGCGTCACTGAGGCAGTGAAAAATCCCAAAGCCCCTGCCTCTCTGGATGATAAACACCAGAAGAGCTATGAGGATCCCTGAAATAATGCATCTTACAATATCAGCCGTTTTCATTCCCTGTCCCGAAGAGACTATCCCTTATATTTTCCCTGCACCTTACGAAGTGTCCCTCCCCGATCTCAAAAAGAGCGGTATCCTCTCCCAGAAAATCAGGATCTCCGTCTTCTCCGGGATTATACACCTTCCTTTTTCGCATTTTCTCGTATACAGGATCAGGAAGGGGGATCGCAGAAAGCAAGGACCTTGTATAAGGATGAAGAGGATGGTCAAAAAGCTCCTGTGAGGACGCCATCTCCACTATCCTTCCGAAATACATGACGCCTATGCGATCCGAAAAATACTTCACCACTGACAGGTCATGGGCTATGAAGAGGATGGTAAGCCCCAGTCTGTCCCTGAGATCATTCAGAAGATTGATCACCTGGGCCTGCACTGACACATCCAGAGCCGAAACAGGCTCATCGGCTATTATAAGCTCCGGCTCCATTATGACGGCTCTTGCTATCCCTATCCTCTGACGCTGTCCCCCGGAGAATTCATGAGGGTAACGACCTGCGTGCCCCTTTGCAAGTCCCACCATTTCCAGAACCTCATAAACCCTGCTTTCAATTAAGCTCCTGTCCTTCACTCCGTTTATCAGAAGCCCTTCGGAAACTATATCAAAAACCGTCATTCTCGGATCAAGACTTGAGACCGGATCCTGATATATCATCTGGATCTTTGATGCAAGCTTTTTATATTCCTGCCGTCCCAGATTGTCGATCCTTTTACCGTTGTAATAAATCTCTCCGGATGTAGGCTTATAGAGACCTATGATGGTCCTTCCGGTAGTTGTCTTCCCGCAGCCCGACTCTCCCACGAGACCAAATACCTCTCCCTTTTTCAGGGAGAAGCTCACATCGGAGACCGCCTTGTTTACGGACTTTCCCTTTTTGAAATACTGACAGAGATGCTCTACTCTCAGGAGAGTATCCTGAGTATTGTTTTCACTCGATAGTTCCGTCATATCTCTCTTTCATCCTCTCAATTCTTTCCCTTATCACAGCCGGCATTTCAACCTTCGGCGCATCGGGATGCAAAAGCCAGGTAGCCGCATAATGTGTATCCGTGACCTTAAACAAAGGCGGCATCTGTTCGAAATCTATCTCCAGTGCGTATTTATTCCTCGGGGCGAATGCGTCGCCCTCAGGCGGACAGATCATATTCGGGGTGGTGCCGGGGATAGCCTCCAGCTTATCCTTTGTATCCATGTCCGGCATTGATGAAAGCAGCGCCCAGGTGTAGGGATGAGCCGGATGATAGAATATCTCATCCACCTTTCCGTACTCGACTATCTTTCCGGCATACATCACCGCTACCCTGTCCGCCATATTGGCCACCACTCCCAGATCATGGGTGATGAAGATCACCGAGAGCTTTCTTTCCTTTTTGATCCTGTTTATAAGCTCCAGTATCTGGGACTGTATTGTCACATCCAGAGCGGTAGTGGGCTCATCGCAGATCAGTATCTCTGGATCCGCAGCAAGGGCTATGGCTATGACTATCCTCTGTCTCATACCGCCGGAAAACTCAAAAGGATACTGACTGTATTTTTCTTCGGGATGGGGTATCCCCACCTCCTCCATAAGCTCCAGAGCCTTCTTTTTTGCCTCAGCCGCCGTCAGGGTCTCCACCTCTCCTTCGGCAAGTTCGGTAAGGACTCCTGTGGTTTTAAGCGCTTCGATATTGTAGTCTCTCTTATCCACACTGTCCGAAAGCTCTTTAAGATGGGCCAGCAGCCTGTCTGTAAGCCCCAGAATATTAGCCCTTATCTGCTCCCGGTCTATGGATCTGTATTGAAAAAACAGCTTTATCTGCTTTCTTAAGCCCCTGGGAAAAGGAGCTATTACGGTATCGCCGTTTATGGCAAGAGGATCCATCAACTTAAGAGCCGTTTTGCTCAGAGCCTTTCCCTCTCTTTCCCATTCCCTGCGGGAAGGCTCCTTATTCAAAAATACTTCCCGGCTCTGTTTTATGATATCGGTATTCTCCCTTATCCTTTCCGCCTGGAGTCCGGCACTGTATCTCAGTCCGGACTCTGCTCCATCTATGAATTTAAGAAGCTCCTCTCCGGCATCCTGCAATACCGATACTCCCCTTGCTATCCCGGCCTTTTTGTCCTGTTTCCTCTTTATGGCATACTGCATGAATTCCTCGCACAGCTTCTCAGGATCACCGATGGCAGCTCCCTTCAAGGCAACAGCCTTCTCCATGGCCGACTGAAGGTCTTCCATATACTTTTTCAGTCTGCGTCTGCATTCTCTTCTGCGTACCCTGACCTTAAGCAGCATGGCTTCGGTAAGCTGCTCTCCTATCCTCATGATGGGATTGAGACTTGACATGGGATCCTGGAATATCATGGAAATACGGTCGCCCCTTATCTTCTGGTATTCCCTCTCATCGGTAAGCAGCAGATCCCTGCCTGAATAAAGAATCTCTCCTGACTCCACAGCCGCATTCGAAGGGAGAAGTCCCATTATGGTCTTGACAGTCACTGATTTTCCTGATCCGGATTCACCAACTATGGCCAGAGTTTCTGCCCTGCCCACTTCAAAATCCACGCCTCTGACTGCCTGAACCCTTCCATCATCAGACTGAAAGCTCACCCGAAGGTTTTTTACACGGATCTTCGCCTCCATCATGAGTCTATTCTCCTCCTTTCGTGGCAGGATTGAATGCATCCCTGAGTCCATTTCCCAGAAGATTGAAGCTTATCATGAGCAGCCCTATGAAAATACTGGGCCACAGTATGGTATGAGGCGCCGTCATTACAAGGGCGCTTCCCTGTGAAAGAAGTGATCCCAGAGTAGTCCCGGAAAATGACGAAAGATCCACTATACCGAGATATGAGAGCGCGGTTTCGGAGCTTATTATCCCCGGGATGAGAAGGGCACAGCCGGTGATGATGGTTCCTGCCGCATTGGGAAGGATATGCTTATACATAACCCTCGCATCGGATGCTCCCAGAGTGTGGGAGGCCATGACGAATTCCATGCCCCTGAATCTGTAAAACTGCATTCTCGTAAGTGCCGCGATACTGACCCAGCCTGTCAGAACAAATGCAAACAGAAATGAGCCTGCCACACCCACCCTGGCTGCAAGATGCATCTGGAAAAGAGTTGCAACTATGATGAAAGGAACTCCGGAAAGCACATCCAGTATCCTGTCCAGTATCATATCCACAGCTCCGCCATAGTATCCCTGCAGGGAGCCGTATATCGTTCCGATAAAAAGATTGATAACAGCTACCAGCACTGCAAAAACAAGTGAAAACCTTCCTCCCACGCCTATAGCTCCGAAGAGATCCATCCCCATGGAGGATGTGCCCATGATATATAAGGGCTCATGTCCCCAATGATAGCGGTAATAGTTGTAATAACATATTCTGCACTGCACGGAGCCGGATTTTTTTGCACTGTATATATAGCTTCCGTCGTCAGAAGGGATCCTGATGGAATCATAAGGCGCCCCCTCCTCCTCCTTATCTGTGGCATATACCGGAATGAAGCTTCCGTCCTCATTAAGTACAGCCCTGCCGTTGGGATCCACCTTATACCATAGATTCGGATTGCTCTTTATTCCCTCAATGTCCCTTGGGAGCACATAGGGAAATATCACCTGTATCCCGGTTTCATTCTGCCATTTCTGTATCCTTTCAAATTCCTCATAGGAAAAAACCCTGTAAACGATGCCCAGAGCATAGTAGTCATTGACCTTTATGTCATAGGTCTCTCTCTTAACCTCACTGCCGCGGAACCTCCCCGTCTGACTGTTTTCATTCAGTACCTTTATAAAAGGATCCATGCCGGTCTCTTCGGCTATGCCCCTGAGAGCAGTCAGCGAGATCTCATTCTGAGAATCGTATATCTTGCCTCCGTCACACAGTCCGAGATGGGCGAGGGCAGGTACAAAGGACGGAAAAGCTCTGTAGACATTATCCTTGTCATTGATGCTGTAAGGTGAAATGACGGGTGAGAGGATAACGAAGATCACCAGAAAAAGCAGTATCCAGGCTGCCGCTACAGAGGATTTGTTCTTAGTGAACCTCAGCATCGCGTCTGCCAGATAGCTTCTGGGCTTTGTCTTTAAAACCTCATCGCTGACCCTGTCTTCCCTTTTAGCAAAAACAAGTTTTTCCTTAGGAATATCCATATTTACCCCTTTTCACCGATCCTTATCCTGGGATCCAGAAATCCATAGCTAAGATCCACCACGAGCCCCCCAAGAAGCCCGATGGCAGTATAAAATGCGGTAGTCAGCATGAAAATATTGTAATCAGGCCCGTTGATCGCATTCAATGTGAGGGATCCCACACCGGGGATCGAGAATATCTTTTCAATGACAAATGAGCCGCTTAATATTCCCAGAAACTCGCCGAAGATACCGGGTACTATGACCACCATGCAGTTTCTTAAGGCATGTCTTACAGTCGCCTGGACAGGCGTAAGTCCCTTTGCCCTGGCCAGCAGCATGAAATCCCTGGTAAGGACCTCTGAGAGCTCAGCTCTTGTAGTCCTTGTAAAAGAAGCGATGACCCCCAGGGACAGAGCCAGTATCGCAGGAGCCATGCTTTTCAGCATCTCCGGGGAGAGCCAGTCCGTTCCCGACTTCATCACCAGAGGGAACCATTTAAGCCTGTAGCAGAAAATATACTGTATGACAAAGGCATAGACAAAACCCGGAACGGAGATGACCACCACGGTCAGAGTGGAAATAAGATAGTCGATCCAGGTATTTTTCCTTACGGCGGCAAAGATCCCCAGTCCTATGCCCAGAGGAATGGACAGGATTATGGAATAAAGATTGACCACCACAGTTGCAGGAAGCTTCTGCAGGAATACCGACCAGACTTCCTGTCCGTAATAAAGCTTGTCAGAAAGCCCCCAATTAAAATCCGTTACCACATTTTTCAGGAACAGGCCAAACTGCACAAGATAAGGCTTGTCGTAACCCATTGCCTGACGCTGCATCATAACAACCTTTGTGTGGGGATCCCCCGGAGGAAGCTGCGGCAGAGGCAGCATCCTTATCAGTACAAAACATATAAGAATAATGATAAAAAGCACCAGAAACATGTACAGTATTCTTTTTACAGCATATTTGATCATAAGGTCTTCCCTTCAGTATTTGAGCGTTCCCCCAAGCTCCTCAACATGAGCCTTCCATTCCGCTTCATCATAGTTGTACCGTAAATATCCTATCCCGCCGAATCCCATGACCGGATTATATATGTCAGTGGGGTAATAAGCCTGCTGTGATAATAATGCCATGCTATTGCTGTACATGACCGGAATATAATCATATGTATCCAGTATTTTCTCCTCGAGCCCTGCAAGGATCCTGATCCTTACTTCATCATCCGCCATACCCTCACCGAAATTATAGGTTTTTCCCTCTGATGTCACTTCTTCACCGAGTACGGCATTTGTCCAGTCAAAAAGGCTGAGCCTTATTTTTTCCCCGTTAAGCTCAAGCTCCATATAATCTTCCCGGCTGTCATACCATGCGGCATTCACGGCATACTCAGGATAGGTATAGACGGAGATCACGGTATAAGGATCCATGATAGTGCCATTCCAGCTCAACATGCATATATCAGTGAGACCGTTCATGAACTGATTCGACCATTCATTTCCTAAAGGCGCAGATTTTTCCACCTTTATCCTGCCCTCAAATCCGGTTCCAACTGAAGCCTTTCTCAGGATCTCATTCACGTATTCCACCAGCCGTGTGATACTGTCTGTATCCGCATCAATAGTAAAAACAAGTGTCACCGTCTGATCGCTTATGCTGTCATTATCATTATCCGTGATATAACCCTTTTCCTTTGCTTCGGCAAAAGCCTGCTGATAATATTCTGTGGCAGCTTTCTGATCGTAGCCTGTTATGGACTCTTCAGCGGAAAGAAGGCTGGGATATTCCGCGGGATCCACAGAATAAAACTCGCACAGAGCCTCTCTGGCCACGTCTGTATCTCTGTAACGGTCGAGTGTATCGGTATTACATATATATGAATATGAAAAAAGGCCGTATCCCCCCGAAGACCCCGGAAAGAGCGTATTAACAAAGAGCTCCCTGTCAATGGAAAGCGATAAGGCTTTTCTGAAGGACTTAAGAAGCTGGGTCTCCAGATCCTTTGTCGATCTGTCAAAATCAGGACTTGCCTCTCTTTCTTTGATCACCTCCTCATAACCGTTCAAAGCAAGGAAATACGAGCCGCTCCCCGGATATGAATGAGCAAACTCCGAATATCTGTATTGATCAAAATCCTCGCTTGAAAGAGCTAACATCATGAGCTCTCCTGCCAGGAACATACGCTTTCGGGTAGCAGCCTCCGCCACCACCTGACAGTCGATCTCTGTAGTCTGATACATATCACAGGTTTTGTGATCCACCGGATCCACAAACACATGATTCCCGTCCTTATAGCCAAACCATTTATCATTCCGGACAAAACGTATGTATTTATCTGTCTGAAAGCTGCTGATCTTATATGGTCCGATGGAAACCGATGTAGAAACATCCGTGCAGTATTTTGAAGTCCATACAGATCCTGAGGCGGTCTTCACTTCACTCAGACAGCTGTCATACAGATCGGGCTTTACAAGAAAACCTGCCTGCAGGCCACTGTAAAGACTGTAACCGGAGTGCGCGCTCTTAAAAACAAATATAAGCTCTCCCTCATTTGCGGCATATAGCCCTACCCCGGAATAATCGGCCGTTTCTCCATAGGCATATTCATATGCACCGACTATGGCATTTTTTCCGATGGCAAAATCAGAGGCTCTGTAGTTAACCAGCTTCGGATCCAGAAGTCTCTTAAATGACTCCTCAAAGGTGTATGCATTGACAGGAGTCCCGTCGTCCCAGCACAGGTCGTCCCTCAGTCTCACACTGAAGGCATATCCTTCCTTTGCATCTGAGGGAATGCCAAACTCAGGCCGTTCCTGTCTTATCCTGTCTGTTACATCCTCAGGATAATCCGCTGCCATCTCCGGTATGATCACATAATGGCTGTAAGGCTCTTTTCCGTCTACAGGATGAAGCTCATCATTGAAAGCGAAAGAATAAAATGAAGACTGAATATAGTTAAGAGGATACGAATCAAGGCTTGTCTTCACGATATGCGGATTCCAACAGGTACATAACTGGACTGTAAAATCGTGATAGATATATTCCTTCTCACCACCATCAGCCTGAACCGGCACGGAGCCTCCGTTTCCCGCGCATGCACTAAAGAGCATCATGGATATGATGACCAAAGCAGTCATCACCGCTAAAACACCATGTCTTTTCATCCTATCCTTCTCCTCCATAACGATCCGAAAGCATGCTCAAATCAAAAATCTCCTGTCATCAAACCGGTCTCCCCTGAATCTTAGTTTTTTTCTTATTCTCATACATTATCCTGTCAGCCCTTCTCACCACGTCTGCCACTGCATCGTCGGAGGCAGGATCATATTCGGCAATGCCCATTGACAGATGCACCTCTTCCCATTGATTCAAGGCCGAAGCCGTGATCTCCTCCCCCTCCGTTTTGAAGGAAACTATGAGCTTCTCTCTGCTTTCATAATCTTCATTTCTGAGGAACACCGCAAACTCATCTCCGCCTATGCGGAAAACAGGACTTCTGGAAAATATAGTGCAGATCAGGTGACTGGCTGTCTTCAGATATACATCTCCCTTATCGTGCCCGTATACATCATTAATATGCTTAAGATTATCACAATCAAAAACTCCTACGGCAAATCTGATATTCTCCCTGTCCTTCTCGATCTGAATCTGGAGCTCTTCGGTATATGCGGAAAAAGCGTCTTTATTCTTGACCAGAGTGAGCGAATCAACATAGACCTGCTCATTCAGATCATTGATATGATTCCTCATATTGTTGGCCAGGCGTCTGAAGGTATTAGTAAGCCTTCCAAGCTCATCATCCCTCTTATAATCCAGTCTGAAATCATAGTCTCCCGCATCAACCCTGTTTGCAGCCTCTGTAAGCTCCTCCAGCGGCTTGGTGATGCGTTTTGTGTAAAACATCGTAAAGAAGCATGCTGCCACAAGCACCTCCACGGCGAGGATCATGATATTCCAGATAAGTCTCTGCCAGTCCCCGTCCGTTTCGGATACAGGCACGGCAACATTGAGTCTCATCCCGTTGCCAAGCTGCAGCCAGGCTGCTTCCTTTTGCACGCCGTCAAATTCATAGGAGATAAAGGTACTGTCGCTGACTATACCCTCCGGCTTTTGCGGCATCGTCTCAGGGGTAAGCATCGAAACATCGATCCTCGGATGATAAAAGAGATTGCCCTCGGAATCATTCAGAAAAGCATAACCGTTTTCATAGATTCTTATGCTGTCAACCTGCTCTGCCATGAAGGCATAATCGATCTCTATACCCGTGACCCCGATAAATTCTCCCTTCCAGTATATCGGCACATTATAGGAGATCACACGTTTATCAAGATTATCGGTGATATATGGCGGAAGCCAGATCGATTTTGCCTCGAATTTGGGTACGGTAAACCATACAAGCGCAGAGGTATCGGAGGTATCATATAATGTGATATCGGTTACGGCATGCCTCTTAAAACCCTCTCCGTCCACATCCGTATACCAGAACCCTTTTACTGTGTCCGAAACCTCAGGATCGATACGGTAATAATATGTGAGTACTCCGTTCGTCTTGGATGCTATTTCATCAAAGAATTCCTCTACCCTGACGACATGAGCCTGAAGACTTGCATCATCAAGTCCCTCTATGTCATCCTCCGCAAAGGAAGCGACCTTTTCCACCGATCTCTGCACACTGTTGAAGTAGTAATCAAGATTCCTCTCTCCGGTCTCGCAAAGCAGGAGCAGCAGCTGATCAGATTCCCTATGCTCAGCCTTTCTTATGAATACAACGCTTAAGATGGTGACTGTCGTTACTGCCACGATGACAACAAATAAAGTCATTATTGTTATCCTCGTTCTAAGAGATCGCATAGACTTAACTCCTTTGGTCTTTCTTTACAGCTTTGAGTATTATCTTTGTTTCAAAATCGGAATGATGCAAAGGTCTGGAGAAGACATATCCCTGTACCACCGCACATCCCAGATCCTTTAAAAGAGCTATCTGGGCTTCGGTCTCCACTCCCTCTGCTATCACAGGTATATTCATATTTTTTGCTATTCCCAGGATCAGAGCCACCAGCTGTATATCCTTCTCATCATGCTCGATATTCCTTACAAAGGTTCTGTCCATCTTCAATACATCTATCGGCATAGCCGAAAGCATACTGAGGGATGAATATCCGGTGCCGAAATCATCCATTTCCACCGTATATCCCTTGTTATGCAGATCCTCCACCACCTTTATGACCTGATCCGCATTTTCCGTATAGGCTGACTCGGTAACCTCAAGCTTTAATGATGATGGCTCGAGACCGTTCTCTGCAAGGATCCTGTCAAGGGTAGCTTCAAGCTCCGGATCAAAGACATCGACTCTGGAAAGATTGATGGAAACAGGTATATTGACTCCATACTGATCACGCCATCGGGAGACCTGCCTTGCGGCCTGCTCCCATACATATTTATCCACCTCACCGATCTTCCCGTTGCGTTCAAACAGCGGTATAAAGCTGTCCGGAGGGATCATGCCCAGTTCGGGATGCTGCCACCTTATCAGAGCTTCGGCGCTGACAAGGGCAGGTGTCTCAGCCTGGATATTATATTTTGGCTGGTAATAGACCTCAAACTGATAATTGTCCAGGGCATTGCGCAGATCATTCAAAAGGCGCTGATCCTGCAGCTCCCTGGCTCTCATCTTTTCATCGAATATTATAAGATGCTCCTTATAATGCCCTCTGGCCATACTGCACGCCGAGCGCGCCCTGTCAAACTGCTGGATCGGTTCCAGATCGGACTGCCACGGCATGACCCCCATCCTCAGCCTTATGCTTGTATTGGGACTCAGTATGTCAAGCTTCTTTTGCAGGCGGCTGAATATACCCTGGTAATCCTTCGTATGTCTGCAATATATATCAAAGCGGTCTGCACCAAACCTGCCCGCTATGCCCTCATTCTCCGTGGCGATGGTGAGGACCTCATCCCCCAGCGAGGTGAGTACCGCATCTCCGAAGCTTCTGCCATTCAGGGCATTTATCGAATGGAACTGCTCTATATCAAGCACTATGGCATCATACGGTACCACAGGACGGGCATGATACATATGATCAGCATAATGGAAGAAATAATCACGGTTATAGAGGCCTGTGAGATTGTCGGTCTCAGTCGCCATGATAAGCTTTTTTGCCCTTTTTTCAATACCCATGCTCCGAAACAGCATAAAGAGGATGATAAGCACCAGCACAGAAACAACAGCCATGATCACCACGATATTATCCCTGATGATATCAATAAGACCTGTTTTTGCATCCTCTGTCATATAATATGCAAGAGCGGCATCCACAGTGGAATCAGGTATCAGCCCCACTGTCTTCGACAGGATGGAGTAAAGCTCTGTATCTCCTTCCCCCACAGCCAGGCTGTAATCAATGGCCTTGCCTGTCGTATAGGTAGTAAGATGATATCTTTCACACAGCCTGGAGATGTTATTATACCTGTAATTGCTTATCAGCACACAGTCTGCCACACCCTCTGACACAGCCTTCAGGCATCCGGCGGTGTCTTTGAAGTATATCCTGTGCCAGTCCGGGAAATTGGAATCAAGGAAAGCATCATAATTGGTATTCCCTTCATTTACAGCCACTACCACATAATCCCTTTGGGAAAAGAAGGACAGATCCTCCCTGCGCACCACCGCATATATATCAGTCCTCATTATGGCCGGGGTTATAAGTATTCTCAGCTCCTCTCCGTCATAGGAAGTAAGATTTGCGGGGAATACACAGTCCACCTCCCCTCTCTTAAGAGCCTCTATAGCCGAGGCCGTGGTCGGATATGCGCTTTCCGTGAAATCAAGATGAGTATTCATCAGACAGTCAGAAGCGGACAGGAGATATTCCTTAAGCGCTCCGGTAAGCTCTCCTGTTTTCCGATCCTGAGCACAGAAGGCCATGTAATTGTCCTGATAGCCCACACGTATCGGACCGTGTTCCTCAAGCCAGGAGCTTTCTTCATCGGTAAGAAAAGCATTGGACCCAAAACGCCTTACATACTTTTCAAACATCGCCTGATTGTAATAGGGGTTTTCGTCCTGGATACGGCTCATGGCATCATTAAGCTCTTTAAGGATCTCGGGGTGATCCTTATTGACTGCAAAATAAAAGTCTGAAGACCCTATCTTGCAGACCGGAGTCAGACGCTCCGGATCACCGTAGGCATTGAGAGTGATGTAGGCGTCGAGATCACCCGCTTCGAGCAGCTTCAGAGCGTCTACCTCGGTGGTTGAAAGTCCCAGAAGATTGGCGTTTACATTATGCTCCTCAGCCCATTCCCTGAAGAGCCCCTCCTGAATACTGCCGCGGTTCACTCCTATGGTCTTTCCGTTCAATGTGGAATAATCTGAGGAGGTTATCTCTGTATTTCCGGGAACCGTATAGATATAATATTCCTCTGTTCCCATGGGGAGCTCGGAAAAAAGCATTTTCTCTGCTCTTTCCTCAGTATATGAAACATCGCTCATCAGATCCAGATCACCGTCGACGAGCATATCCATAAGATCCGTCCAGCTTCCCTTTACGTAATCATATTCCCATCCGGAATACGCAGCGATCTTCATCTGGTATTCATAGGCATAGCCGGAGCGCCTGCCGGATTCGTCCATACTGTTGAAGGGGGATTCATACCATCCGACACGCACCTTTCTGTCTTTTTCCTGCGCATTAAGGACCTTTGGCGTAAAAACTGCGATCACAAGAAAAAAACATATCAATACTGCTATTCTGCATAGGATTCTTTTACTTTTAGTCATAGTACCTCTATTGTACCATATAAATCGGAAAAGACGGTATCTGACTGAAGCATGGATGAGCCAGCATTGCCACCGGTCCTCATACTCCTCCATGTCATACGGACTGATCACAGATGACTGATCATTGCGTCCTCATGACTGATGCCAGCTGGATGGTACGGATGGTTCCTGTGTCAGGATCCGCCATTCTGAAGGAATCAAAAGCAAGAGCTGTAAGCTCGATCCCCCTGAGCTTTCGAAGCATCGTGTTGGCCTCCTCCATTACTCTTTCCTGAATCTCAGGGATGAAGCCTGAAGCCTCATATGGTCTGAAGCCTCCCCCGCATACAGTCCCCGCGGCTGACAGCAGCGTGCTGTCAACATCAGCCTGCATCTGGGCAGCCAGATAGGATACCGGATAAATACGCTTTACATTTCCTATGACCTGCCTATATATCTTCTCAGGATCATATATCCTGAAAGCAAATGAGCCGGACATGACCAGCATACAGTCAATGTCAATATTGCGTGCAGCATCTCTTACTCTGACGGGAACCTCGATACCGCTGCCGAAGCGGTTGTTGGGTATCACCTTCATATTAATATAATATATCCTGTGATTTACAGCAGGAGCATCTCCTCCGAAGGATATCCTTCGCATCAGCTCCTTTCCGAATTTACCCGGGCCCGCCCCCGAGAAGATCCCAGCTGTCTCCCCTGTCCTGAATTCATGCTCCCCGCTTTCCCGAAATACCGCGATGACCCTTCCGTTGCTGACAATAACAGCGCATTGTCCGTCAGCAACGGCTATTATTGAGCCATCTGTGATAATATCCTGATTTCCGTTATTTACGGACTGAGCCGGGGCATGTCTGCTCCCTCGTACCATTATCTGATCTGCCGGGATGGAGTCGCAATAAAAGAACTCCTTCCACTGATCTGCTGCCATGGATCCCAGGGATGAGCCAAAAGCCTTGATTATCCCCATAATATTCCCCTGATCTGTCAGCTGATATGAAAAATATCATTAAATCCGGTCTGACCCAGGATATCCGCAACCATATCGTTTATTCCGGAAAGTGAAACTCCGTCCGGGCACTTTTTATGCATGATGAGCAGGACCCGTAAACCTGCTGACGATATGTAATCAAGTCCGGAACAGTCTATCGACACACCTTTAATATCCTCTTTTGAATCAAGCGTCTCAAAATCCTCCAGCAGCCTGGGTGCCGTTAATGTGTCCACTCTTCCTTTAAGACTCATATTGAGAATATCTCCGTTCAGATCTGTTTTCACATCAAAGCCTTCGATATCTTTTTTATCCGTATCACCTGAAGTGCCGGCACAGGTTATCTTCCAGAATGCACACTTTGACATGGCCTGTTTATGAGCAGCCTGCAGTTCGGGCTCATTCTTAAGGAAGATAAGCTCAGGAATATACCGGTCAACAGGAAGACGCTCTGCCTTTAGGCCGTGGGATGCCAGAAATGCCATGGCCTGCTTCATGTTTTCCCGGGAGTCTTTTCCGGGAGACACGATGATCTGTGACTTTCCGATCTCCACATCCGATTTGTCCTTTACATTCTGCGCCGAATTCTTCATGATCTTTTCAAACTGGTCCCCATATACGATCATTGCAGTCATGACATACTGCAATGCCGTCTCGGGATCGGCGGTGATCCAGCAGCCTCCATGCTTTTGCAGTATCCTTCTTACATTGTCGCAGAGAGCTCCTGCTTCGGAGTCGGTAAAATACATCAGCAGTCCCTCTGTGGTGATACAGACCTCCCCTTCAATGCCTTCCAGTGCTTTTTCCAGGGAATCATAATTGGTAGCGTCCACCCCGAAATATTTTATAAGTTCACTCTTTTCAGGATCTGTTATCGATCTCACCACCGGTTCCAGCTCCGAGATCGTAGCCGGAAGATCCAGGCCGATATATTTCTGTCCCTTTCTGGAGCAGATGATACCTCTGGAGGTATAGCCACAGGGCAGATCGACAAGGTTTTTTATGCCGGTTTCCTCCGCCATGGCAAAGGTTGAACGAAACCTGGTCTCCATTATGATATTGGATATGCGCTTCTGATCCGCCGTGGCGGTGGTCGTACTGCTGCTTTGTGTAGCTTCGGTAAGCCCCAGTTTGTCACATATCAGAGCGGCATCCTCATCTCCTGCTGACGCCAGATTAAATGTTGTCATTTTGGCTGTGTTGAAAACCGGATTTACCCGTTCCAATAGTGTCAGATCGTATTCCATGTGCCTGCTCCTTTCAACTGATAAAGCTTTCATGTGCTCTGACAGCCGCATCCTTCACAATGCCGCCGAAAGATGTAATAACCTTATAAAGTATAACACAGCAATAACTGCCGCGAAAATATAATCGGGCAATCAAAAGGAGCCTGTGGGAAATCCGCACAGGCTCCATATATCTGAGCTGTATTATCAGAGAGTGAAGGAATCCACGAAACCGCCGTCTATAAAAGTCTTATCCGGGAATGCAACATATACATCATTTACCATTCCCGGATATTTGGTCATTCCGGGCTGAATGGCAGCCTTGATGTCATCATTGCCGGTAAGCGGCGTGGACTCAAGCAGATCTGAAAGTCCGTCATAGTATCCCTTGATATCCGCCATAGTGCTCGCAATATCATTTGAGTTTGCTTTGGATTCCTGCTCCAGAAGATTCTTTGCCTGATCCGTGATTATGGATCTGGAATTAACGAAAATGATCACAGCTACCAAAATGATAAAAGCAGCTATCATCGGGATCAGTACCCTTAGGAGCTGTACACTGATCTTACCGCTCCGCCCTCTTGACAAGTCCTGTTGATTCATTATTTGATTCCCTCCTGAAAAAAAAACTCTCCATCATTCCTGTGGAACTGAAAAAGAATAATAAGAAATGACATTATCTACTATAATGCATATCACTTTTTTTCTCAACAACCACATACCCCTGACAGCCCGATATGGTGTATAATGATGAAATTCAAAAAATCGTAAACAAGAGGCGGAAAGCAAAACGGAATGCTATACTCGATAGCTCCTGCATCGCTGCTGATAATAAATCTGATCTTAAACCGGGAATTACTTAAAAGAAACGGATTTCATGAAAAGAATAAAGATGATAAAGAAAGAGTATCCATACGCTATAACCACTTTATTCTGTCCGCAACCCTGTACTTTATCGTAGATTCGGCATGGGGGCTCATGTACGAGCACCATGACATACCGGAGCTCTTCCCCGTCATATATTCATTAACTGTCTTTTATTTCATCTTTATGCTCTTGACCATGCTGACATGGACGCGGTATATAGTCGCATATCTTGACAAGGGCGGCCGCCACAGTGTGGTGCTGCAGTACGGGGTATGGGCAATGTTCGTGACAGGTATTGTATGTCTGATGCTCAACCGTTTTTATCATTTCATGTTCTCATTTAATGATGCTCATGAATATATCGGAGAGACAGGCAGGAATATCTCCTTCCTCCTGCAGATCGCCTTCTATACCCTGATCACCACCTACATGCTTTATGTCACGCATAAAAGCACAGGACGCGAAAAGATAAAATACACAACAGTGGCAACGACAGGCGCAGTCCTGGGAGCCTTTCTTGTACTCCAGATACTTTATGCGTTTCTGCCCCTCTATTCCGTCGGACTGATGATCGGTGTATGTCTGGTGCATTGCTTCGTAGAGTCCGGTGAGAAAAAAGAAAAAGAAATACACGATATCATCGCTTCCGCCATGGCGGAAAGCTATGAAGCCATATTCTATATCGAAACAGGATCAGGTGAATATCTTACATTTTCCAAAAGCAGACAGTATATGACAATGGATGCCTCGGCGACAGGAAAAGATTTCTTCAGTGATGCTCTGGACAGTATTGAAAACTGCGTTTACCCGGATGATCAGGAATATGCCAGGAGCTTTTACAGCAGGGAATATCTGCTTGATAAGCTTGAAGGCAGACGTTCTTTTTCATTCAAATACAGGGTTTTGATAAACAAAAAGCCAAGGTTCTTTCTTTTCACCGTGATGTGTGAAGATAACGGCAGGTATCTTATCTTCTATGAAAAAGACATCGAAGACGAACTGAACGCAGAGAAAACGCTGAAAGATAATCAGAAGAAAACCGTCACCTTCGGTCAGATCGCTGAAAGCCTTGCTTCCAACTATGACGAAATCTACTATGTGGATGCTGCTGATTCATCATATGTATGTTATCAGGTCAATAATATCTACGGACAGCTGGAGATCAATAAATCAGGAGAAGACTTCTACGGCGAATCCTTTTCCAATATACCCCATATCGTTTACAGGGCAGACCGCGACAGGGTGAGTGAATTCATTGCCAGGGACAATATGATATCCTCCCTTGAGAACCACAGGGACTGCAGTATAACCTACCGCATCATGATCTCAGGCAAACCCCAGTATACCAGGATGTCAGTCAGGAAAAGCAGTGACGGATCGCATTTTATCATCGGTGTCGAAAATGTCAATGATGAGATACAAAAGGAGAAACAGCATCTTAAAGAGCTTAAGACAGAGAAGGAACTGGCCAGACGCGACGAACTGACCGGGGTCAAAAACAAGACCGCATACAGGGAACTGGAAAGATCTGTACAGGTAAATATCGACAATGGAATGGATTATCTGACATTTGCTCTGGTCGTATGCGACACCAATAACCTGAAGCAGATCAATGATACTCAGGGACATGCTGCCGGAGATGAATATATACAGGCATCAGCGCGTCTTTTATGTGACATATTCGTTCACAGTCCCGTATTCAGAGTGGGCGGCGATGAATTCGTGGTATTCCTTCGCGGAAACGATTATTCATCAAGACACGAGCTTATGGAAAGACTGCATTCTCATGTCCTGGAGAATAAGCGAAA
Organism: uncultured Lachnospiraceae bacterium; assembly: GCA_947165275.1. GTDB lineage: Bacteria > Bacillota > Clostridia > Lachnospirales > Lachnospiraceae > NK4A144. The sequence continues at coordinate 51,972 of CAMUZQ010000006.1, forward strand.
AGGCTGCGGCGTCATCTTAGCCTCCGGAATGTCAGAATACAACCCTGAGGGCGACAGCTTTGTGACGGATATATTTGAGAGAGCCGACAAAGAAATGTACGAGGACAAGCAGAAACTGAAGGCCTGAACATATCAGAGCATTGTCATCCTCTCCAGTACTCACAGACTAGTATAGCGTTCGAAAAATAACTGGACTTATGCGCAGAATGCTTGCCTGAGAGTGCGTTTTCAAAAACGCAGGCGTAGCGGGCTACGCCGAGGCTTTTGGAAATGTGCTATCAGGTGAGCAGGCAAGCATTTGGTACAGTTATTTAAGAAACGCTATACTAGGCTTCCTTACCCACGGGTATGCAGAAGTCGGTATTGCTCCTGATATCTTCCATCAGGCCGGGATCCCTTCCCCACGGCTGTGCAGAAGTCCCTGGCACCCTTCAGATACTGTCGATAACATCCTCAAGAGTTTTTTCTCCGCCCGCCACCTTGATCAGCATATCCGCATACAGATCGGCTGAAGTAAGTGCATTTGCCATGCAGACATTCATCTGGGAAAAAAGCGCATCTCCCGAGACTCCCGCCGGTATCGGGGTGACGAGCCTGTAGCAGAGAAGCGATGCATCCCTGTCTACCGAATAGCATCCAAGAGGAAGCCTGAAATTGATATAGGACATGAGCTCGAAAAGCTCAGGCAGATGCTCCCTGTTCAGATCATCCAAAAGAGTTATCACAGAGCAGAAATGCATGACCGTATCATTTTCTGTTGCGGGCGGGATAAAAAAGAATTCCCCTAATCCTCCCTCCTTTTCTCCCGCTTCACCGATCCCGTCAAGGACCACGGTCAGGATTTCCGGCTCATTCTCCTTTTCCGCCTCCCTGATATCACAGGCGATAAGTCCCTCCTGAAGGGAATCCCTCATTTTGATCAACAGCTCATGTCTTTCTTTCATAACAGCCTCAAGGTCCATTTTATCCTCCATTCCGTGCTTATTCTTCTTATTCTACTTCCCGTTCATCCTTCGTGCGAGAAGGTCGGGGTTCGGTATCTTTTTCGTTTCATCATAGGGAAGTCCGAAGCTCTTTACGATCTGGATATAACCGGCCCTCTGCTCTCCCTCCACTCTGTCCTCTTCACCGCCGAAAAGCCCCCTGCAGATCAGATCCGCATAGGTTTTAGCGATCTGATCGCAGGCCGAGATCACATCCGCGTATCCGGCAGAGGCAGCGACGACTCTCCTCATCCTTACCTTGAATTCCTCCGGATCACTGACAGGCTGTCCCCTTTTTTCCATTTCCTCATACGCATCCTTCAAAAAACTGTCAAACTGGAAATACTGATCAAACATTCTCTCACGTATCCCGGTCAGACTCATCCCGCTGAAGATACCTGTAAGGTTGCTGACCGCCATTCCCGCAAGACTCAGGACGGAACCGACTACCGGAACGGTAAGTCCTGCAACCGTCATGAAGGAGCCAACAGCCTGTATACCCGCAAATTTTCTCTTTCTTTCACCGATTTCCCTGGACAGCTTCAGCATATTTTTTTCAAACCTGGCAGTCTTAAAATCCCTCTCGGTTTTAGACTTCTGCTCCTCAGTTTCGGCTCCGGGCCCCGGGCCGTCCTGGTTAGAATCATATCCCTGATCTATGAGTTTCCTGAGGAACCTTTCATTTATCTTATCCTGAAGGAGCTTTTTGGCATTATCTGCATTTCTGCAGTCAAGATGTCCCGATACGGTGGAATACAGATCTTTCCCGGCCTTCAGTCCCGAAACAGAGATCCCGACAGTTTTTGTCAGGGTGGATGTAGTGGCTTCAAGTCCCTTTGACAGATCCTTTGCCGTGTCCACAGTGGTCATTACCGTATTGACCGCAGAACCTCCCGTCTGCAGTATTTCCGAGACCGTGGCAGCCCTGTCATATGCATGCATATTGTCCCAGTTTGTGACAAGATTATGTACTCCGTAGCAGACCCCCAGGAGACTTCCAAGGGAGGAAATAGTGGCAGCCGTAATGGTGGAACCGTAGGTTGAAGGGTTCATGAAGCTGTTTTTATTCTCCCTGAGGCGCCAGAAGGTCGGATTGTATCCCTTCCCCTTTGCAAGGCTGAGCCCTTGTTTTACGGAAGCCTTGTAAAGGATCGCACCGTTAGCGATGATATGGACATTCCGGCTGATTCCTTCCCCTGCTGACGTATACGTACCTGTATTGCTGGCAAGGTCTGTGCTGTTTGTATTCTTTACACTGTAGTATTTATCATTTTCCTTCAGGGAGAGCCCACCGTCCTCACTCTTAACTGTCTCTCCAAGGCTTTCTCCATACCGGACGGCCTCTCCTACGGCATCGTCCGCACGTATCAGCTCATCAAGATCCTTCAGGAAAGCCTGCTGTTTTTGATTCAGTGAATCCCGGTCTGCCTTCGTTGCCTTTTTCCCAAGCCCCTCTACTCTTAAAGCCTCGTCCCGGAAGACCTTGGTGCTGTGTGCGGTTCTGGCAAGAGTATAGGTTCGGTACTCTTCCTTCTTCTGCTTTAATGCCTCCAGCTCCTCTCCCTTTACCTCATCCACGCCCTGGTCAAGTCTCGCGCAGTCCTTTATCAGGCTCCGGTAATCCTGGTTTACCTGTATGGCCTCTGTCACCTTTCCCATATAGGTATAATCTCCCATGATGTGTGACATGATCTTGAATTTTGAGGCGAGCATCTGATCCTTGAATCTGTCAAGGTTGGGGATATAAGTCTGGGACGAAAAAAGATCCATCACTCCGGGATTTTTCCGCTTCCCGGTCTCTATCAGGTAGTAGATGAAAAGCCTCTCTCTTTTCGTTTTGCTGAAAAGCTCCGATACGATCTCACCGTGGTGGTTCCTTATGTTTATCAAAGATCCGACCATACCACCGTTATTGTAGTTTCTCAAAAACCACTGATCAATGAAATCCAGCCCTCTCAGCTGCTCAGGTGACAGTTTTGCATCGACCTCCCTTGGATCAAGCTTCTGCTCAGGCGCTGTCCTGCCTGTGATAGTCTCCACATGCTTTTTTGCAAGTGAAAGAAGAGGATCCTTCATACCGCCGTTGTACTTTTCATAGTTTTCGTGCACACGGTTCTGAACGCTGTAGAAGGATGCGTCCCTTATTGCCTCCTCTATCTCCTTAGGCCACTCCTCCTTTTTATGGGTTGCCTTATACATATCTATATACCGCATGTAGGGACCAAACAGCTTTGCCCTGTCCCTTACCCTGACTCTTTCAAGCCCCTCCTGGAGAGCAAAATGCTTTTTCCATTTCCCGTAGACCTTTGAAAGCTCCTTCATTTTCCAGTCAGAGACGTCACGATGATCCTTCCCGGTTTTTTCACGGCTCTGCTCCACGGCCGTATCGCTTAGGCCCGTACCTCCCATGGCGGCATACATCCTGTCATAAAACTCCTTTGTGATCTGCCTCACCATATCGCAGGCCTTACGGCGGTCCTTGCCCTTTTGGGAATACTGATGTCCCCTGTGGGTGTCATAGAAAGCATTGGCTGTTTCAGAAAGCCTTGCCATTGCAGCCATAAGCTCGGCCGCGCCGGGACGGACTTCCGGATCAGAATCCGATCCTGACTTTTGAACAAGCTTCTTCACCCTGAGGACTGCACTTCTGAAATGATTGTAGGTAACCGAGTCCTCATTGTCGCGGACACGGATCCTGCTCCAGATCTCATCCTCCACTACCTTGTGGGTCTTCCTGTCATAGTGCTCATCCTTTATCACGCCGCACAGGCCTGTAAAGAGCTCCGTGACCTGCTCATCCCATTTTGCGGGATCAGTCATCTCCTGTTTTGCTTCCTTCTGCAGAGGCTCAGCCTTCTGTACCTCCTCCTCACCGTGAGGGCTTACTATTTCAGCGATCTTACTGTCTGTCCCCGCATAAAGCTCTCCCCTGAGATACCCCGGCATAAACCGGTCCGCCTTGTTATAAAGGGGGTGGGCCTTGATCTTTGCCACTATTTTTGCGATCTTCTCCGGCCTGTCCTCATCCGGAAGCCCTGCGCGCTCCTTTTCCATGTAATAAGAAAGATCTGCTGCCAGATCAAGATAATCCTTCCGCTGCCGGTCAATATAACCGCCTTTTTCTTTATAAAGTGTGTTTATGTATGCTTTGATGCAGGATCGCCTGACAGTTATATATTTTTTATTCCTCTTATCATAGGCAGCCTTTTCCCTGGGATCATTCACGGGCATGGCATCAAGCTTCTTTTTTTGCTTCAGGGCACTCTCCATCTCCTTGGGCGGCTGATATAATGCCCTGTCCTGCTCCGCCTCAGCCCCGGGATTTGTCTTCCTGATGCTCTGAGCATTAACTCCGTCCTGTTTCTGAAGAAGACCGAGCTTCGTTACGTGCTCACCTTCGACATTAACTTCATATTTCGAAGCCACAGAATGATAAGAGGCGGTTTCCTCCGCTGATACCGCCCCTGCATCTTCGATCCTAAGCTCATCGGAAACCCTGTAGCGTTCCCCTTCCAGTTTATTCCCGATAGCGCTGAGCACAGGATTGACGGGTTCATTCTGTCCTTTGCCGCCAGGCTCCCGGGAATTCCCATTAAGGAACCGGGCATAGGACTGATCCGTGAGGAACCTGTTATCCTCCAGTCTCTCCTCCTGACGTACTGACACTGATTCCTGAGTTTTTGCCTTTATTTCCAATTCTGAGGGATTATCGCTCATATTACAGATCTCCTGATTTCACTTATGAAAAGAAGCCTCTTCTGACCTTAATTGTATCCATATCGGGTAAGATATGCTTTGCAAGGTTGACCGCCCTATCCGTTTTCAGAGTCACATGTATCTTCGTCTCCTCCGGATAATTCATGTAATAATAGCTTACAAGATACCTTAGAAGGGCCAGGAGTTCCTTCGGTCTGTCAGGAACAAAAGACAAAAGCCGCACCAGGTGCAGATCACCGTCCCCATATCTCTCAACCAGTACCATGGAGGAGATATCATCACCATACTTGATGACACAGCTCAGATCCCCTGCATAATCCTCTCTGCTTTCCGAAATCTGAACAAGGGCTTCGCTTTTGTTATTCTCCCTGGCAGTCTTTACCGCCTTCTTAAAGACTGACTCCGGAATATCAAGTATAGACACCATCCCCTTTGGTTTTTCGACCCCTGCGACAATATTCGTTTCGATCGTGATATCCTTTGATCTGGCCTGTCTCCTGCAGTCCTCCTTTGAAATTATCATCTCATAGGTACTGGCAGTCTCAAACTGAAATCCCCAGGACATAAGAACCGCTTCTGCAAGATCATATTCGCTGTCAAGGGGGATATCGCATATGATGCCCTCTGCAGGACTGCCATCGAGAACATCCGAAAGAGCATCCATAAGCTCATTCATATATCCCTCCTGCCTGTGCTCCTCTGACACATAAAACCACTGGAGCACGATCAGGTTTTCTGTCTCCGTCCCGTTGATCTCTCCCTTCTCGACCGAGAAAACAAGCACTCCAACAGGAAGCTTTGCATCCCCGTCCTCCTTCAGAGCGCCCAGGCAAAAGCTCTGTCCGCTCTCCAGCTTTGCAATATACTCCCCGGGTATCAGCGGTGCAAAAGCTTCAATAAGTTTATGATCAACGTTTTTTACCATAGGATCACTTCCCCCTCTGTAATGCTTAACTCACACCTGTCAATAATGATAATCCTCAGAAGATGATAGCATAATCTATGCAGTATATAAAGGAGTGTCAGGGTACTGTATGCCTGACACTCTTTCATCCGACGATAGATCTGTGATAGAATAATTCTGACAAAAACGGATACCGGAAGGCAGGCAAAGCGTGAATTACTCTTTCTTCAGGAAAATGAAAATACTTAAGACGATACTGAAAAAAACCGGAGCAGGCAAAATGCTCCTGTCATTTGTCTGCTTCATCTTCTTTGACGCTTTGATCATCTACATCTTTGATCCCGCTATCAGTACCTATAGAGATGCCGTATGGTACTGCTATGGTGTGATCTCAACGACAGGCTTCGGTGATGTCGTTGTCTCAACCCCGATCGGCAGGGCCTGCTCAGTGATACTTACACTCTATTCCACCCTTGTGATCGCCATTGTCACCGGCGTGATCGTAAGCTTTTATACAGAGCTTATAAAGGATAAAAGAATGGAATTGGAGGATGAGATCCGGAAAAAAGAATAAAAGGGAATAATATGGCTCCTAAAACCCGGAAAAGCCTGCAGGGACTCCCTCCCCACAGGCTTTTCTTCTTCTCCTGCCATCCTTGACACGAAACAGAAAACAGCGGAAAGTCAATCAAAATCATTCTTTTGGTATAGTCTTCTTTCCCTTACAGCGGACCCTGCTGTAAGACGATGTTTTTTTATTGCTTTCCAAAATGCAGAGACCAAAAGCAGTATGGTGATAAAAGCCGCCACGATCAAAGCGATATGTCTCTTTTGAGCCTTTCCCTGAGCCGGATCATCATCAGATGCTGCGGTCATGTATTCTGTCTTCGTATCCGAAGCCTGCTGTCCGGTGCCGGCAGACCCGCCTGACTCATCCCCTGTAAGAGGTGATACATCTGCTTTGAAAAGATCTGTTTCATAATCCGACAGGTCGATTATATTCTCCAGAGGCTGAGGTCTGACCACGGGCTCGCCTGTATCGGTATACGGCTCATACCATGCTTTGGTATCAGCCCGCCTGTTTTTCTTCTTCAGCATGCTCCAGTCGCTGTACTTCTCCGTGGAAGCCTGCCCGTCTGTATTCCTGTTTCCGTTTCCGCTGCGAACAGCATATCTTTTTCCGGAAAGACTGCCTGCAGCTTTCCTGACTGTACCGGCAGCACCGGAGACTCCGCCGAATATCACCCTGGCCGGCTTATCATCTCTTTTTTTCCATTCCTCTTCTTCTGCAGCTGTGGATCTGATGCCGGCTTTCCTGTTTTCCTGAGCTCTCCTCAGATAATCATCTATGGATCCGGTCTTAAGATCATATATATTCACCCTGCATGAATCCGTGTTTCCGTTTGTATCATATGCATAAAACACATAGCTTCCGTTGGCTGTGACCATGAAATCAATACTTTTAGAAGCTACTTCTGGACGGTATAAGGTCTTTCTGACTCCGGCGCGGGAGTTTTCAACCTGGATCAGAGCGATGTCTCCGCCGGTGCATTCAGCCGCTATGCTTACGACTGCTGTATGCCCCCTGTGAGAGATCCCGGTGCATTTTACCGATATCCCTTTTCCGGTATCACCGCCTGCCGAAGGAGTCTCATTCCCTGAAACCTCGTTCCCTGAGACCTCATTGCCGGAAACCTCATTGCCTGATACTTCATTGCCTGATACTTCGTTTCCTGACACCTCATTCCCGGATACTTCATTTCCGGATACTTCGTTTCCCGATACTTCATTTCCGGATACTTCGTTTCCTGACACCTCATTGCCCGATGCTTCATTTCCGGACACACCATTCCCCGACACTCCGTTTCCCGAAACCCTCTTCCCGGATAAGCCGCTTCCGGACACTCCGCTGCCTGATATCCTTCCGAAGGTCATCCTGCCGCCTGAAATCCTGCTCCCGGATATCCTTTCTCCTGCAAAAATCCTTACATTCCCATGAAATAATATAAACAGACTCGCAACCAGCACTGTTATAATATTTATATAATATCTTCTCCTCATTTCAGCCTCCTTTCCGGTTTACATAATTCTCAACCCTTATATTGTTTCCCTTTATATCCATCCTCACAGCACCCCTGTCCTTTGTCGTATATATCCTTGTGCCTGTATCCTCAAGCCTCTCTATAAGCTCCCTGTGCGGATGCGAATATGCATTGTCCACTCCGGCAGAGATGAAGGTATAGGCAGGCTTTACAAGCTTGAGCAGTTCCTTTGGCGTCGAATATCTCGAGCCGTGATGAGCGCATTTTAAGAGCGTATACCTTCCTCCGCTGCTGTCTTTTCCAAGCATCTCCATCAGTATCATCTCCCCCTCATCCTGTACATCACCCGTATACAAAGCCCTGAAGCTGCTCCCCTGCATGCTGACCTTAAGACAGACGGATGAGGCATTGATATCCGGATAAGCAACGCCCTCCTTCGGATTCAGGCATTCAAGACAGACTCTCCCCACCGTAAATCTGTCTCCTGCCCTGATCTTCATTATTTTTACCCCTTGATCTGAGGCAAGACGGACCAGCTCGTCATATCTTTCATCCCTACCGGCTATATCCGGAAGTATCAGTGTCTTTATCCTGAGCCCTCCCTTATCCCTGCCTTCAAGCATCCCGATATACCCGTTTATATGATCCTTGTCTGAATGAGTGAGCACAGCGTAATCCAGGGTATCATATCCTCTGTAAAGGACATATGGCACAACCCTGTACTTCGCCACCTCATCCACATCACTGCTCCCGCAGTCTATCATCATTGTCTTATCTCCCCCTGCTTCCAGAAAATGACAGTCCCCCTGTCCCACATCTATCATGGTCAGCGAAAGCTCAGGTCTTATCCTGACAGACAGAATGAAAACAGCAATAAAAGTCCCCAAAAGAATCCCTGTCCTCATATAACGGTCCGCCTCCCTCCTCCTGCCGGTAAAAAGAACCATGACCGCCAGGATCAGGTAATATAAAAGGATCTGCCACAGTCCCGGACGCCCGGTGGTGATAACAGAATACGGAAGATGATCATTCAGAAAAGTCACTTCCCTGTATGCTGCAAGAATGACTCTCACGGGAAAGCCGGTAAAAACTCCCAAGGGCATGCACAGCCCTCCGAGAATGACAGAGATCAGAGAAAAAACAAGCAAAACACCAAGCATAGGGATCACAGCCTGATTGATAAGAACAGAAAACAGAGAAACCTGGCAGAAGTAATACATGACCTCCGGCAGCATGAAAAGCGTCACGGAAAGCGAAGTCCTTAAGGATCCGAAAAAACCTCCCCCTGCAGGGATCAGTTTTTTCAGAGGTGGACCAAGCATCCCAATCCCGCATACCGCAGAAAAAGACAGTACAAAGCCGGCATCGAGAGCATAAAGAGGATGCATCAGGAGGATCACCGAAGCCGCCACCGCCATGGAAGACATCAGATCAGTGGTGCGCCCCAAAAGGTCTGCCGTCATCATCAGAGAAAAGGTGATAAGCGCTCTCACTGTGGATACTCCGGAACCGGTGAATCTTCCATAGATCGAGATCATCGAAAAAGCGATGATATATGCGGCTGCTTTGTTCATTCCCGTCTTCCTCAGAAGCTTTAATAGTCCCATCCCAATAAGTGTGATATGCAGGGAGGAAATACATAATATATGACTCATCCCCGCCCGCCGGTACCCAAGGCTCAGCTCCTCCGTAAGCCCGGTCCTGTCTCCCAGCAGCATTGCCCTTACAGTACCCGCATCATCCTCCTCATACAGTCTGTCTGCCGTATCGGCAAGCCTCTCCCTTAAAAGGCACAGTCCCTCGTCGATATACCTTACACCATGTCCGCCGGAAGCCTCCAAAACCTCAGCCTTGTAAATTTCAAAATCCATTCCCCTGATCATCTGATACCGTGCCTGATCAAAGTTTCCCGGATTCCTTGCTTCGGGGAATTCCATCCCCTTTCCGGATACCACTACCGCGGATCCGATCATGGGCGCCTCCCCAAGGCTCTCCTCTGCCTCTTTTAATTTTACGATCACTTTGTATTTCTTTTCGGATTTCATGCCGGAGATGATACCGGCTTCCTTAACTGTAAGATATGTGTTTTCTTTTTTTTGATATTTGTCATCGACTATGCCTGATATTACGATGCGTTTTCCCGATATGTCCGCCAAGGATACGGGCTGCGGCGGTTTCAGATAAAAGAAGAGTCCGAGAAAAACAAGAAGACAGCAGCCGACGACACAGGCCGGTCGTTTCATTTTATGATCTCATCGTTCATTTCATAAAGCTCATCCAGCTTCATATGCTCCATAAATACCCCTTCAGTTGAACCCTCTATGGATATCTGGACCTGATCTATGCCCGGAAGCGACGTCAGCGTATCGACGATGGAATACAGAGCCACCTCCTCCTGGACATTATACGGCTCCTCCTTTACGGAAGAATCAAAATTGGCATATGCGATCCTGTCCTTTACTGTTACAGACAGGAGCTTGGTATCCGGAGATAATGTTGGGAAGGCCTTCTGCTCATTGACTCCCTGCGGTCCGCCGATCAGAGTTTCCACTACGAGTTTCTCTATTGCCATATTGGTATTGTAAACGACATCCTCGTCGTATCGCTTGAGGCTCTTGCCGTCGATATCGGTAAAATACAGCGTGACATTTACCCTTGCATAGGAATTCAGCTCCACTCCGGTATTGTTTATGAATGAATCAGCCGTCATATCCCCTACAAGATCTCCGTCAGAATCCCGCAGCTCCCTTCCATCCACCAAAAAGGACACTGTACGTACATCCTCAAGCTGAGTCACCGTCTCCACTATAGAAGCCCTGATCAGTATCTCCTTTGCCCGGTCCAGCTCTCTGTAGGCTGAGGGAAAATCGATAATGACCTTTTGATTTGAATAGCTGTAGCCCAGGGGTATGATATCGCCGCTTATAGGCGCATTTCCCTTTCCGTCAGCAGGTGTTTCCTTTAAGAGATCAAGGAGAGCTTCAAACATCACGGCCGAATTCCCGGATACCACACGTCTCTCCTCGCTAACTATCGAGGAGTAATCCTTATCCGGATAAAATATCTTATAGACACTGCCGCTGTCAGCCTCCCTGTGTCCACAGGCAATGAAGCAGATCGCAGCAAGAATCGCCGCCGTGATGAACCATATTCTCTTTACTCCCAAGTCTCTTCTCATATATCCTGCCTGAGAGGTATCTTTACCGTAAAAGTCGTTCCCTCTCCCAAAATGCTTGATGCCTTGATGGCGCCTCTGTGCAGCAGTATGGCATTCCTGGTTATGGCCAGGCCAAGCCCTGTCCCGCCTATCTCTCTCGAGTGCGATTTATCCACCCTGTAAAACCTGTCATAGATCCTGTTAATCGACTCCTCGGGTATTCCCATTCCCGAATCCGATACCGTTATGACCGCAAACTGCAGATCCTGATCCAGCGTTATCTTCACCCAGCCGTTTTCCTTATTATACTTGATGGAATTCTCTATCAGATTCATTATCGCAAGAGAAAGCTTGGTTTCATCTATCTCCGCCTCTACAGCCGCCTTTTCCTCATACAAAAGCTCTACACCTGATTTCCGGGCCAGAGGAGTCAGCGTCTTTATCAGCTGCTGAAGCATCGGTGACAGGGCGTGGAGTTCCAGCTTCACATCCTCCACATCGGTTCCGTCAAGCTTGACAAGAGAAAGCAGATTGTTGATGATCTTATTCTCCCTGTCCACCTCAGCGGCTATATCAAGCATAAATTCCCTGTAGGTTTCGGCATCTACAGAATCACCGCCCTCTATCAGCGAATCCGAAAGCACCTTCATGGAGGCCAGCGGAGTCTTCAGCTCATGAGACACATTTGCCACAAATTCCGCTCTGGAATCATCGACCTCCTTCATGCGTGACATCAGATGATGGAAGGCATCCATTATATCCTTTGTCTCCGTATAATCAGGAACCTCTATGCTCTCCACCCCGGGCTCGAATCCCTGCCTGACCGAATCCACAGCCTTTATGACCTTTTCAAAGGGCTTCATGAGTGTCGAGGACAGAGCATATGCTATGACCATCACCACAACGAAGATAATAACCTCTATCACACGCGCCCGGCGCGATAGGACCTCCGCATTTGCATGTATACCATCAGTGGACGCACTGGCAACCAGCGCCCCGTACAGCTCTCCGCTGTTTTCGCCGATTATAGGTACTGTTATCTCAAGGTATCTGTTCTCCTCATCAAAGCCTGACATATTACGGCTTCCGTTCATACAGGATATCACCTCGCCCGAAACCAGGTATTTGCCCTGTGATTTGCCGTATGTATCCTTTATTATGAGATAATCATCATCTATGATAAGGATACGTCCGTCATACAGATTAGCCATCTGAGTAAGCTCGTCATTGATAACATAATCACTTGTATCCGAGAAATAATCGGCACGGGCAAGATGAGCCGCTATTATGGCTGATTGATTTGTAACTTCAGATATTTTCTGGTTCATCGCGCGGTTTTCATAGCTTCTCACCATAATAAACCGCATTAAGAATGCAGGCAGTATGCCTATCAGTAATACTATCAGAAAGATCCTGAATCTCAGGCTCCTGTAAAGACGTATGTTTTGAAAAAGGCTTGAAAATAACGCTTTCATCCCTCGAAGTAGTACCCTGTGCCCCATTTGGTGCGGATATACCTGGGATCACCGGGCTCTTTTTCTATCTTCTCTCTGAGCCTCCTTACATGCACATCCACAGTCCTTCCGTCTCCCGGGTAGTCCTTGCCCCAGATCAGATCCAGCAGATCCACTCTGCTGTAAACCTTCTGTTTATTGGTTGCAAGCAGTTCAAGCACATCGAACTCCTTCGCGGTAAGATTCACCTCTTTGCCCTCTATATAAACTCTTCGGTTTCCGGTATCTATCGTAAGATCCCCCGACTGTATGACATCCGTATTGACCGGTTCTGTCTTTTCATTTCTGTAGCGGCGCAGTATAGCCTTCATCCTTGCCTTTACCTCAAGGATATTGAATGGCTTTGTAATATAATCATCGGCACCGTAATCCAGCCCTAGGATCTTGTCCATATCATCGCCCTTTGCGGTAAGCATGATGATGGGAACATTCATCGTTTCCCTTATCTGCTGACATACCTCAAATCCTGTGAGCTTCGGAAGCATGATATCCAGCAATATGATGTCATAATTTCCGGATTTTGCAAGCTGCAGCGCCTCCTCCCCGTCATATGCGCATTCCACATCATATCCATCCTGCTCCAGGGAAAACCTGAGTCCTTTAACTATCAGTTTTTCATCATCCACCACAAGTACTTTCACGTTTCCTACCTAAACCCTTATATGATCCTTGATCCTGTCAAATGTGCCCTGCTTTATGCCGGGCACCTCCATTATTGACTCTATCGACGCAAATTTCCCGTTTTTTTCCCGATAGGCTATTATGTCCTCTGCCCTCGATGCCCCGATGCCCTGCAGTCCCTGCAGAGACGAGCTGTCTGCGGTGTTTATGTTTATCCTGTCATCTGAATCACCGGCTACGCTTCCGCCATATGCGTGATCCTCATATTCACCCTCAGCCGGAACATATATCTTCTCTCCGTCATAGCAGCTTTCCGCCTGATTGATACATGAAAGGTCAGCCTCATCGGTAACCCCTCCAGCAAGTGAGAGGATCTCAAACACCCTGCTGTCAGCCCTCACCTCATATACGCCCGGAGAAACCACCTCACCGCATGCATATACAAAAATATTCCCGGAAACATCCTCCGGCTGTCCGGCCTCCGTTTCATTATCGGATAAGCCGCTGCTCTCCAGCTCGTCAAGCGTCATCTCATCAGAATAAGACCTGCTGCAGCCGCATAACAACACGCACAAGGAAATCATGAGAAAAACTTTGAAATTCATAGAATAACCTCACCATCTATCTGAGATAGAGGTGTCCCGAATGCTTTGAAATGATTTTATGATCACCCAAGAGCTTTGTCAAGTCTTTCTTTCATGATGGCTATGTCGTCCTCGTTTATGATAAGCGGAGGCACCAGCCTTAATATATTTGCACCGGCGCTGATCAGAAGAAGTCCGTTATCCTGCGCCCTGCTTATTACAGTCTGGCAGGGCTCCTTTAATTCCAGAGCCTGTATGAAGCCCGCTCCCCTGCGGTCAGCTACTATATCATGCTTATCCTTCAGCTCATCCAGCGCTGCTTCCAGTACCGGAGTAAGCCTCCTCACATGCCCTGTGATATCCTTTTCCTTAAACTGTCTCAAAACCTCAGTCACTGCAGCGCAGGCAAAAGGGTTTCCTCCGTAGGTCGTCCCGTGATCTCCGGGCACCAGCGAATTATCGGCAACCTCTTTTGTTACTGCAAAAGCCCCCACCGGCACTCCGTTGCCTATAGCCTTGGCAAGGGTAACGATATCGGGTCTCACCCCGTATTTCTCACAGGCCAGCATATATCCCGTACGTCCCATACCGCACTGTATCTCATCAAGTATGAGCAGCACGCCTTTTTCATCACAGAGTCTCCTGACTCCCCTGATAAAATCATCCTCTGCCGGATAGATCCCGCCTTCTCCCTGGACAGTCTCCATTATGACCGCGCAGGTCTTTTCATCAAGGAGCTCCTCAACCGATCTGAGATCGTTAAATTCAGCAAATCTGACATTTCCTATTCCCGGCTCGAAAGCCTCCCTGTAGTGGGCATTGCCTGTAACCGAAAGAGCTCCCATAGAGCGGCCGTGGAATGAATGCTCCATGGCTATGATATTGTGATCTGTGCTTCCATCCTTAAGATATGCATACTTTCTTGCTGTCTTAATGGCACCCTCTATCGCCTCCGTACCGGAATTTGTGAAGAATACCCTGTCCATATTCACAGCTCTGCAGACCTCTCCTGCAGCTATGCATGCAGGTTCATTATAATAAAGATTGGAGGTATGTGTGATAAGGTCGATCTGCTTTTTCAGCACATCATTAAACTCCTTATTTCCATAGCCTAAGGCAAAAACCGCTATGCCTGCAGCGAAATCAAGATACTCTTTTCCCTTATCATCATAGAGTCTGCATCCGTTTCCCCTTTCGATCACGATGGGAAACCTGTTATAAACCTTTAATAAATAATCGTCTCCGAGCTTCTTATAATCAGTCATCGCTCACCTCATTATTTTGTTATCGCGCTTCCGATGCCCTGATCTGTAAATATCTCCAGCAGGAGGCAGTGCAAAAGCCTTCCGTCCAGGATGGTCACATTTTTAACCCCGCCGACCACGGCATCTATGCAGTTATTGAGCTTAGGAAGCATTCCTCCGCCGACAAAGCCCTCCTCCACCAGAGATCTTGCCTGTGCTATGTTAAGTCTTGATATGAAGGACGACGGATCATTCACATCTCTGTATATACCCTTGATATCCGTGATGAATGCCAGCTTCTCTGCCTTAAGCCCCTTGGCGACCGCGCAGGCCGCATCATCTGCATTTATATTATACGTATTAAAATCCTCATCCATTCCTATGGGAGCTATGACCGGGAGAAAGCTATCCTCCAGCAGATGCTCTATTATCGTGGTATCCACCTTTGTGATCTCTCCGACATAACCTATATCCTCGCCATTGGAGAGCTTCTTTCTGACCTTTAAGAGTCCTCCGTCCTTGCCGGATATCCCGCATGCCTTTATGTCAAGAGCCTCTATCATAGTGACCAGATCCTTGTTGACCTTGTTCAGGACCATCTCCACTATCTCCATGGTTGCCTCGTCTGTGACCCTGAGTCCGTTCACAAACCTGGGCTCCATACCAAGCCTCTCGATCCAGTGGCTTATTTCCTTGCCCCCGCCATGAACTATGACCGGCTTGAATCCCACAACCTTCAATAATGTCACATCCTTTATGATGCTCTCCTTTATGACATCATCGGTCATTGCTGATCCGCCGTATTTAACCACGATTATCTTTCTGTTGAATTCCCTTATATAAGGCAGAGCCTCGATGAGCACTGACGCCTTATCCTGTATTAGTTTCATTTCATGATCGTTCATTTTGTCCACCGTTTGTGCATTATTTTTTCTGATGTATTATACCACAATATATCAGGGCTCCAAAGCTGTTTTCCCGATCCATGCAGCAAAGTGCGCGGACAGGGGCTTTTGCTCAGCTCCTGTAATCCGCATTTATATTCACGTATTCATGAGTAAGATCGCAGCCCCAGGCAGTAGCCTCAGCTGTTCCTTCGTGCATATCTGCCGTGATTATCACCTCCTCATGACTGATCAGAGCCGTCGCCTCCTCCTCGGAATAAGGGACCCCTGCGCCGTCATGATAAACCTGGATAGTTTCACAGCCTTCAGCATCGAAATATATATCGAGTGATTCAGGATCAAACTGAACACCCGAATACCCCATAGCGCACAATATCCTGCCCCAGTTTGCATCATTACCGTAGAGCATCGCCTTTGTAAGGCTCGAGGTAATGACGGATTTTGCAAGGATCTTTGCCTTGTTTTTGTCGGCCGCATTTATCACCTTACAGGTTACCAGCTTGGTGGCGCCTTCACCGTCGCCGGCAAGCATCCTCGCAAGCTCCCTTGTCACATGAAAGAGCGCTTCCCTGAATATATCATAATCAGCTCCCTCTGATGATATCTCATCATTTCCTGCCTCACCGTTTGCCATGACGATCAAAGTATCATTGGTAGAAGTATCTCCGTCCACGGATATCATGTTAAAGGTATCGCAAACCACATCCGAAAGAGCTTTCTGAAGCATGTCTCCGGATATGCAAAGATCAGTCGTGATATATCCGAGCATGGTCCCCATATTCGGATGGATCATCCCGGAGCCCTTTGCCATGCCCCCGAGTCTGACCGTCCTTCCCGATATCTCAAACTCCACCGCGGCCTCCTTGGGATGCGTATCAGTAGTCATGATCGCCCGTGAAGCAGAATGAGCAGCCTCTCTGCTGTCTGAAAGAGCTTCCGCAAGCTTTTCCACTCCGCTCAGGATCGCAGGCATATTAAGCTGCTGGCCTATGACTCCGGTCGAGCCCACAATGACCTGATCCTTATCTATACCCAGGACCTCTCCGGTTTTCTTTGCAGTCTCCTCACAGTTTCTGAGCCCCTCGCTGCCGGTTCCCGCATTTGCTATCCCTGTATTTACGATAACTGCGTGGACCTTTTCCTTTTTCTCTCTTATTATCCTCATGTCCCAGAGTACCGGAGCTGCTTTGATGATATTTCCCGTAAAAGTGCCGGCTGCAGCACAGGGCTTTTCGGAATATACCATAGCCATGTCCTCTCTGTCCGGATACTTTACTCCAGCTGCTATGGCAGCTGCCTTGAAGCCTTTTGCGGATGTAACACCACCGTCTATGACCTTCATATGCGTATATCCCTCCTCTTATCAGACGCTCTTGCCGGCAAACATTATAATACAACCCATGCTTAATTTCAAAATACCGTCTTCAGCTGCGCCCCTTGTAGATTTCCGCTACAGACTGAAGGCATGCCGTCACACAAAAAGAACCGGCCACATTTCCGTGACCGGCCCTGAAGGAGAACCTTCGCCCTTATGCGAAAGGATATTTGTACCCCTTCTGGTTGCAGAGGTTGACCCATCTGTCCTTTTTGATGACGTATCCGTCGTAGCATACAAACTTGCATCCGCAGCCGCAATGATACTCTACACTCTTCATCTTCTTATCCTGCCATGCTCCTGCCTCAAAGGCTGTTGCCGCTGTAGCACCGCAGTTCGGGCACTTGATATTATATCCGAAGGTTGCGAGCCCCTTATTTGTCTCGGTGAACCCGCCTGAAATATCATCCAGCTCATCATCTGAAAGCTTCTCAACTGTTTTGGTTTCTAGCTTTATCCCGGTTCCATCCTTTAATATCTCATCAGTCCACTCACTCATTATTCTTTTCCTCCTGTATAAAATATTGTTTTGTATCTGACTTGCTTTGTCGGATGCCGGTGCTGTCAGCAGCTCATGCTTCACATTTGCCGGACTGCACCTGCCTCATGGTTTTATTTTGTTACCATCTCCGATCTTTCTATATATTTATACGAAGAAGGATCAGAGATGGCAGTGTTTTTTATCTTTCGTCCTGTCTTTTTCTGCTGCGGGCTCTGGCCTTGACACGGCGGGTCCTCTGTATAAGGACTAAAGCCACTACCAGAACTGCAACGAGTACTGCTGCAATGATACCTATGAGAACCCAGTTCACGGCAGCCTTGCCTCCTTCATATGCGAAAGCATATGCTGAGAACCTGTCAGTACGGAAGGTAACGGTGTCGGGATCATCATCGAGATCCTCAAGGACATCGACCGTCCCATTATGCTCACGTACAACACAGAGGTTGCCGCTGTTCTGCTTCATGTCCTCAGGTACCTTAAGGACCAGCTCCATGGGAACAGGTATCTCTGTTATAAGCTCAGGTGTTTCCTGTTCGCTCTTCATGAAGGCTATGTTGAAATAACCCACAGGCTTCACACCCTTCACCGAATCAAGCTGCTTTTTGGTATCCTCTGAAGGCTCTGAGGATGATACATCAAGGTTCAGAGAAACCTCATTTCCATCAAACATGTACATCTTCTCATCTGCACTGAGGACACCCTTAACAAATTCATTCATGTTTTTGATGGTAGCATTTGTCTCCAGGGGATTACTCATGTCAAGCTCCTGCAGATCATCTCCCTTGGTGAACTGATTATTAATATTTACCTTCAGGTATCCGTCATCATAAGCGGTCTTGAGAAGGAGGGAATCATCTCCTGAATCAACCATCTGGCGCGCCATCTCAGGAGTGGTGCCGAGGGTTGCATATATACCGGTCGCAAATGTCAGATCCTCAGAAGAATCCTCAGTCAGATCCTCTGCTCCGTCCATACCTACGATGTTTCCATCCTCTTCCTTGTCAAGATCCTCAACTGATATTGTCTCCTCTATCACAGGCTCCATCGCCTGCTTGGCGCTGCTTGAGCCGGATTTGCCGGAGTCTGCCTTGCTTCCCGAGCCTGCCGTGCCTGCTGCAGCTGACGTTGAAGCGGCTTTTTTCACTGAGGAAGATCCTGAAGCCTGAGCAGGAGCTGCTCCTGCAGACTCGCTTACGACTGATGTCCTTCCATCCGAGCTTCCTCCTGTTTCAAGCCTTGCTGATGCAATAGATGCCGCCTCCTCTGTGGTGATTATCTTCTGCATGGGCTGCTTCACGACTGCGTTTGAATCAGGCGCAAAAGCCACAGCTATCGTATGATCAGAGGTTATATTATTAAATGTATACGTACTTACAGCTCCAACCTGCTGACCGTCTACGGCTACCGCAAGTATCTTGTAACCGTTACCGGGAGCCATGATATAGGTAAAGGTGCTGCCTTCAGCTACCTGGGTAGCTCCCTGGGGCGATATCACGCCTCCCTTGCCCTTCTGTGCTACACCGGATGTTATGGTATAGGTCTTTGCGCCATTTTTGAAGAATACAGCCGTAAAGTTAAGATCACGGTCCAGATTCTCGATCTTATAATCCATGGCGTTGCTGACCTTCTGATTATTCAGATACCAGCCGTCGAAACGGTATCCGTCAGCTATTGACACATTAAGCTTGACCGTATCTCCCTGATTGTAGGTTCCGTCTCCGCTTATTTTTCCGCCGGCATCGATATTCTTATTAACGGTTACCTTATATCCTTTTTTATCAAATACCGCCTCGATATCCCTGTCGGAAGTGATATTTGAAAGCTTGATCTCCTTATCTGTGCTGAAGATCTTGTCATTCTCTCTCCAGCCTCTGAAACGGTTATCATCCTTGGTCTCGGCCTTAAGCTTCATGCTTCCGCCATACTCGACCGTACCTCCTCCTGAAACCTTTCCTCTGGACTCATGGTTCACTCTTACCTTTACGGTACAGCTGACCCTTTCAAATTTTGCCACATAGCTGGCATTTTCCTCACCCATCTTGAACTGATAGGTATTGGAATCCGATACCTTCTGGGTTCCGTTCAGCATCCAGCCGGTGAATCTGAAATTGTTGTTGGGAACGGCTGTGACTGTTACAGTGTCACCCTGCTTATAGCTTCCGCTTCCTGCAACCTGTCCTCCATCCGCCGGATCTGCAGCTACGGTTATGGTCTTTGTGACCTCCTTGCTGTCCTTTGTGATCTTGACGAGCGCATCTCCTATTATGTCAGGATTCACCGTAGAAGCGGCGATGATCCTGAGCTCGGTGGAAGTCTCATTTGCGTCCACGATAAGGGTTCCGTCATCGGTTATCTTCGTGTCGCCGGCTCCTCCTCCTCTGACTGTCCAGGTTACACTCTGGCTCGGATTGTTTTTACCGTATACCTTTGCGCTGAAGGATATATTCCCCCCTGCCTTTACCGTGGCATCTCCGGGAGTTACGCGGACACTTTCGACAACAGACTTTGCTGCTTCCTGTTCCTGCTTCTTTGCCTTCTCCTTCTCGGCATCGGCCTGCTTCTGCTTTTCTTCGGCCTTCTTCTTCTCGGCGTCAGCTTCTTCCTGCTTCTTTTTGGCTGCTTCCTTTTCCTTCTCGGCTTCAGCCTCCTTCTGCCTCGCTGCTTCCTTCTCCTTCTCGGCTTCAGCCTCCTTCTGCCTTACTTCCTCTTCCTGCTTCTTTTTATCTTCTTCTGCCTGCTTCTGCTTATCGGCCTCTTCCTGCTTCTTCTTATCCTCTTCTGCCTGCTTCTGCTTATCGGCCTCTTCCTGCTTCTTCTTATCCTCTTCTG
>CAMUZQ010000007.1 GCA_947165275.1 uncultured Lachnospiraceae bacterium
TAAAGTATAGATATTTGCTGTGGTTCGGATACTGACAGATGATATATCAAAGATTTGTAAAAAGAATACTGGATATACTGATCTCGCTTACAGCGGTAATCATCCTCTCACCTCTGCTGGCCGTACTGGCTGTACTTGTCAGAGTAAAGCTGGGATCTCCCGTGCTTTTCAGACAGCAGAGACCCGGGTACCACGGCAGGATATTCGGCCTCATGAAATTCCGTACCATGACTGACAAAAGGGATGAAAAGGGTGAGCTTCTGCCGGATGAGGCAAGGCTTACCTCCTTCGGGAAAAAGCTTCGTTCCACATCGCTTGACGAGCTCCCGGAGTTTTTTAATATCCTGAAGGGTGAAATGTCCTTTGTAGGTCCCAGACCTCTGCTTGTGCAATATCTGCCTCTTTATAATGAGGAGCAGGCTCACAGACATGATGTGCTCCCGGGACTTACGGGATGGGCTCAGGTAAACGGCAGAAATGCAATATCCTGGGAAAAAAAGTTTGAATACGATGTATGGTATACAAGAAACATATCCTTCCTTCTGGATTTGAAGATAGTCCTTATGACGGTGGGAAAGGTATTGAAGCGGGACGGGATATCATCGGAAACACATGCCACCATGGAGTTTTTTACCGGGACACCCGTGCCAGAAAAGGATAAGGATGACAGAGATGGTAAGGAATGACATAAATATACTCATATTATCAGCAGGAAGACGGGTTGAGCTTGTAAACTGCTTCAAAGCGGCCAGAGACAGGCTTAAGATCGAGGGTGTGATCATTGCTGCCGACGCAAGTACACTGGCGCCGGCATTATACTTTGCGGATCAGCGGGAAACTGTGCCTTATATTTCACAGAATGACAGTTATGTAAACTCGATCATCAGGATCTGCAATAAATACGGCGTGGATCTTATCGTTCCGACCATAGATACGGAGCTGATACTCCTTGCTGAAAGAAAAGAGGAGATAGAGTCCGGGACAGGAGCGAGGGTTCTTATCTCATCCCCTGATGTGATAGCCGTATGCAGGGATAAGACAAATACACAGAGATGGCTTGAGGAGCATGATTTTCTGGTTCCCCGGATGATATCGGATGAGGATATAGAGGGAGGGAGGGCCATATACCCTCTTTTCATCAAGCCTCTGGACGGCTCGTCCTCCATCAATGCATACAGGGTGGAGAGCAGGGATGAGCTCGATACCTACAGAAATCTCATAGGCAGGGGCCGGTACATAGTCCAGGAGTTTATGGAGGGGACGGAGTATACGGTGGACTGCTTCCTCGATATGGAGGGGAATATCATCACCATCGTGCCCCGTATCAGGATAGCGACCAGAAGCGGCGAGATCGCAAAGGGCCGCATAGTCCGGGATGAAGGCATAATAAGGGATGTGGAACGCCTCCTTACGGAATTGCATCCCATCGGCCATATCACGATCCAGTGTATGCGGACAGACCGCGGGATAGAATATATAGAGATAAATCCCCGATTCGGAGGCGGAGCTCCCATGTCCATAGCGGCCGGGGCAGATTCCTGCGAGAATCTGTACAGGATCCTGAGAGGGGAGAGGCTTGTGAGGAATGAAAAATTCAGAGACAATATCACCTTTTTAAGATTCGATGCATCGATAATGCTTAATGAGGAAAATGAGCCTGAAGGACTCTGAAAATATGCCTGCAGGAGTGTCTGACAATTGCAGGATTCTATGCGGGAGTGGTTTGCATAATCGGAAATAATGCAAGATATAGTATGTTTGGTCGGAAAATAAGGGGTTTTAACACAAGCGGGTTGACATAATGCATGAGATAAAAGCGGTCATTTTTGATCTTGATGATACACTGGTATCGGAATACGGATTCATAGTAAGCGGGTATAAATATATGTCGGAAAAACTTTCCGTCAGACTGAAGCATACTCCCGGTGAGATTGAGGACAGATTATGGGAATTATCAGCACAGACATATTCCCATGCCTTCGACAGGCTTTTTGATTCCTATGGAGAGACCTGCAGCGAAGAAGAGCTGCAGGAGCTGATCCTGCTCTACAGAAGTCATCCTGCAAAGCTTCGGTTCTATCCGGATGTATGGCCTGTATTGAAGGGGCTAAGGGAAAGAAAACTGCTGACGGGGATAATATCAGACGGAGATCCTGACAGACAGAAAAACAAGATAAGGACAGCGGTCGCCGGACTCAGGGAGATCCCTGGAGCAGAGTCTCCGGAAAATGACAGAGCTTACGGAGCAGAAAAAAACGAAAAGGGGATGGTATGGCCGGGAGAGGAAATAAAGCGCTGGTTTGATGAGATAATACTTAATGATGAATTCGGCGGACCGTCCTTCAGGAAGCCTGACCCCCATGGCTTTAAGGTGATGGCCGGACGGCTCGGCACAGATCCCTCTTCGATGATATATATAGGAGACAATCCCTCAAAGGACTTTCATATAGCGGCCGACCTTCCTGTAAGGACAGCAAGGATAATAAGAGAGAAGGGCATATACAATAACAGAGGTTACCTCGATGATATACATGAGACCTGGCGGATCGATGCCCTGACGGATATATTATCCATCATAGATGATCAGAACGGCCATAAGGACAGGGAAAAAGAATGAGTCTTATATCATTTCCTTTTTTCATTTTCATGTGCTGCCTTCTGGCTGCATATTATAAAGCAGGGGAGAAGCATCAGTGGAAGATACTGCTCATCGGCAGCGCTTTTTTCTATCTGTGTTCTAATCCGCTTTATATCATATTTATAATAATATCCATAGTCTCCACCTGGTATCTTATGAGAAATCCGGTCAGGAAAAACTTTATGTTAACCATAGCCATAAATCTCGGTCTTCTCATAATATTCAAATACAGTGTGAATCTTGGTGTGCATGACCTGATCGCGCCTCTGGGGATATCCTTCTATACCTTCATGACTCTGGGATATGCCCATGACTGCTATGACAGGAAGATAAAGCCCAGTGATAATCTCTGGCACTACGCTCTTTTTATCTCATATTTTCCCCAGCTTACGCAGGGACCCATAGGAACCTATCAGGATATGCAGGATCAGCTTACGGCTTATCATCCCTTTGACCTGCAGAAGATAAAGACAGGCGCATATCGTATCATCATAGGTGTTTTCAAAAAGATGGTGATCGCAGGAAGGGTTGCCTTCTATATAGATACTGTGTATTCCTCTCCGAAGGGATACGGAGGACTGACACTCATAGTCGCGACCCTGTTTTATCTGGTCGAGATGTATGCTGATTTTTCGGGATATATGGATATAGTATGCGGTGTATCCGAAATGCTTGGGATCAGGCTTAAGGAAAATTTCAGACGTCCATATTTTTCAAAAAGCATACCGGAATACTGGCGGAGATGGCATATCTCCCTTAATGAGTGGTTTAATACGCATCTGTTCATGCCCTCGGTCACGACAAAGTGGAATAAAAAGGTTGCCAATATCCTCAGCAGGTTTTTCCCAAAGGCCAAAAAGGGTACCCTGAGACTGATAGTTCCCACCATCATAGTGTGGATCATAACCGGAGTCTGGCACGGCGCCCAGGCCTCATACCTGGGATGGGGCATATATTTTGCATTCATCATGCTCGTATCCTTCTGCACCCAGTCCGGTGTGAAGAAGTTTAATGCGAAGATACACTGGAATCCGGAAAATATATTTGTAAAGATATTTCAGGTTGTCAGAACACTTGTTTTCTTAAGCTTTGGTGAGATCATCTACAGGTCGGAGAGGTTTTCGGATACAATAGCGATATTTAAGAACATTTTCACCGACACAAGGATAAACGGCGCGGAGATCGCAGCTGCCATGACGCCCTTCGGGAACGGAAACCAGGCGGCTGCTTCAATGATAATAATAGTCATACTTGTAACTGCGCAGTTTATCGTGGAGCTTATGAAGGAAAAGGACGAAAAGGCATTTACGGGACACAGATATATATATGCTTTTGCCATGCTTGTGGTGATAGCTCTTTTCGGAGTTGCAGGGAAGTCAAACTTTATGTATCAGGCGTTCTGAAAAAACGGTCCGGATATTTTTTTGAAGGCCGGACCAGTATAGCGTTCGAAAAATAACTGGACTAATGCGCAGAATGCTTGCCTGAGAGTGCGTTTTCAAAAACGCAGGCGTAGCGGGCTACGCCGAGGCTTTTGGAAATGTGCTATCAGGTGAGCAGGCAAGCATTTGGTACAGTTATTTAAGAAACGCTATACTAGACACGGAGTCGTATAAGAACATAGATTATGAAGAAGGTAATTATAACAGTATTAGCTGCCTTTATCGTTATAATATCGGCAGTTGCATTCAAAAATGTATATTCCTGTGAAATGCCTATAAAAAACAGAGGCATCAGGGACGCTATCAGTTCCGGGGATCTGGATGTGCTTTTCATCGGTTCGTCCACCTTCAGGGCCAATGTGGACATGCCCATGATGGACAAGGCCTATGACGGCAGAGTATATGATATATCCTACGGCGGAAATCAGCTTGTGGCCACATCCATACAGTATGATGAGCTTAAACGCAGATCGGATGACCGATACGGCCTGATTGTTTTCGAGCTCGGCCCTATGATGATCACACAAAAGGTGGCTTTATCTGATTCGCGTGTTATCTGGGATCTTTCATGGGAAGGAAAAAAGGCTTTATGGCAGAGTATGTACGAAGCGGGAAATACTGATCTTCCGATGATGTATGAATATTTCGTGACATCGGGGATGGACGATCTCATAACCTTCCCCGTAACGGAGCCCTTCTACGGAACAAGATATTACAAGGGTGCAAAAACCGGTGAAACCGGGTCGCCGGGAAAGGAATGGCTGGAAGGAGAGGAATTTGATATTTCCGATAAGGAGCTTGTGCAGGCGCAGGCCGATGCAGTGGTTGACATAATCCGAAAGTGCAGGAATGACGGACAGAGCTTCATTTTTGTTGAAAGCCCGTGTTATTACAGACTGCAGGAGGATCCCACGTTCCGGAAATATAAGGAAGAGTTCGTCCGTATCCTTGAAGAGAACGATGCTCCGTACATTTCAGCCTCTGATGTGGATTTTGATACGCATAACGCCGATTATTTTGAGGATATGAATCATATGTCCGCCGAAGGCCGCAGGGCCTATACCGCGGAGCTGATAAGGGTTTTGGAGACACAGCCGGAGGGACAGGTGCCGGCTGATTGAAAATGGAACAGACGGGGTGTATCATATGATGGTGCTGCCGATACGATGGGTATGGTGGTTTAGAACCGATGAGATGCAGACAGCACTGTCATACGACGGAGTAAGGATATAAAACTACGCTTTACATTAGGAGGTAAAACAATGGAAGAACTCATAGCACTGCTGAAGGATGTAAGAGATGATGTGGATTTTGAAAATGCGAAGGATCTGATCGACAGCAAGATCCTTACCTCATTTGATATCATACAGATAATAAGCACTCTTGATGACGAATATGACATATCGATCCCTGCATCTGATATCGTACCTGAGAACTTCAACAGCGCCGAGGCTATATACGCACTGGTCCAGAAGCTTCAGGGGTAAAGGATGGGATCTCCCCGGAATAAGACTATAGATATCGAGGTGACCGAGGGAGCAGAGTACCTTGCGCGATGCGTAAGAGACCGGGATCTGAACGGCTCGCCTTCCCCGGAGAATAAAACCATAATCGGAGACAGCTTTGAGGTCATGAAAAAGCTGCCCGGCGGATTTGCGGATCTGGTAATAGCGGATCCGCCTTATAATATGGATAAGGATTTTCACGGTGAGAAGTTTAAGAGCCTGAGTGACCGGGGGTATGCGGAATATACGGAAAGGTGGGTCTCGCTGCTTTTGCCGCTTCTGAAGGATACAGGCTCTGTCTATGTCTGCTGTGACTGGCAGAGTTCAAATGTGGTATATGAGATACTGCAGAAGTATTTCAAGATAAGGAACAGGATCACCTGGCAGAGGGAAAAGGGACGGGGAGCCAGCCGCAACTGGAAGAACAGCATGGAGGATATATGGTTTGCGACCGTTTCCGACAGCTATATCTTTAATCTGGATGCGGTTAAGCTCAGACGCAGGGTCATAGCTCCGTATAAGGTGGACGGAAAGCCCAAGGACTGGGAGGAGACTGATCAGGGAAATTTCAGAAATACACATCCTTCCAATTTCTGGGACGATATTTCTGTACCCTACTGGTCCATGCCGGAAAATACCGCTCACCCTACTCAGAAGCCGGAAAAGCTTCTGGCAAAGCTGATACTGGCAAGCTCGGATAAGGATGATATGGTTTTTGACCCTTTTCTGGGGTCTGGGTCGACCTCGGTCACTGCAAAGAAGCTGGGGAGACGATATCTTGGCATAGAGCAGAATGAAAGATACTGCGTCTGGGCGGAGAAAAGGCTTGAGATGGCGGAGAGGGACAGGTCGATCCAGGGCTATAAGGACGGTGTATTCTGGGAAAGGAATTCCGGAAAATGAGGATATTGTTTTTATTTCAGATATTTGATTTCAAGAAGTCCACGATCTATCTTGATCTTGTAAGGGAATGCAGGGACAGGGGGCATGCGGTCAGTCTTATCGCAGGTACAAGCGATATGAACCTTCCTGCCGGGGTAGTAATGGAGGAGGGAATACGTACTGTCTATATGAAGCTTCCTGATCAGTTCGGTGCGGGGTCGGTGAAGAAGGCTCTGATCCAGCTGTCCATCCCCGGAAGGATGAAGCAGATACTGAAGGACGGCTTCAAGGATGATAAATTTGATGTGATTGCCTATCCCACACCTCCGATAACCCTCGCTCCTGTTTTGAAATACTGCAAAAAGCATTATAAGTCGGCTGTCCGGTATCTGATGCTGAAGGATATATTCCCTCAGAACGCCGTGGATCTTGGGATGTTTTCGGATTCCGGTCCGGTATACAGATACTACAGGGGTATGGAGAAAAAGCTGTATGAATACTCTGACAGGATAGGCTGTATGTCAGAGGCAAATATAGAATATCTTAAGAAGCATGATCCCGAGATCCCTGATAAAAAGCTGGAATATTTCCCGAATACCGCAGCGGTCAAGGCTCTTGCTCCGAAACCGGAGGATAAGAAGGACAAAAGACTAAGGATTCTTTTCGGCGGAAATATGGGACGTCCCCAGGATGTGGAGGGGCTTCTTAAGGGAATAAAGGCTCTGAATGAAAGACCGGAGCTGGATGATGTATTTTTTTACTTTGTGGGGGACGGAACCGAGAGCGGGAAGATAGAGGATTTTGTCAAAAAATACAGTCCTGCGAATTTCTCATACAGGCATCAGATGCCGAGGGAAGAATACGAGATGCTTGTGAATAATGCCGATGCGGGTCTTATAAGTCTTTCATCCGGTTTCACCATTCCGAATTTCCCCTCAAGGCTTCTGGCCTATATGCAGATGGCGAAGCCGGTCCTTGCAGTTGTAGACAGCGCGACCGATATAGGTACATGCATCATGGAAGAAGCCCGATGCGGGTATTCCGTGAGCTCCGGCGATCCGGAGGCCTTCATATCCGGGATAAGATGGCTGAAATCCCACAGGGATGAGCTTGATGAAATGGGTATGAGAGGACGCAGGTATTTCGAGCGCTTTTTCAATGTGGGAGTCTCAGCCGATATACTGGAGAGAGCATACCGGGGATGAGCCTGTATCACTGAGAGAGCATACTACATTCCCGAAAGAGCGTTGCGGTCGATCTTCCCGTTCTTGTTTAAAGGCATCTCATCGAGCCGGAGTGTCCTTCCGGGGACCATGAATTGAGGAAGCTTTTCCTGAAGGGCGGAAACAAGGGCTTCCTTTTCCGTCTCTCCCGTGTAATAAAGATTTATCCTCTTTTTCTTCTGATCGTAGGTGCAGCAGGCTCTTGATACCCCGTCCACCGACATAGCAGAGACCTCTATCTCTCCGAGCTCGATCCTCTGTCCCATATGCTTTATCTGGAAGTCCTTCCGCGAGACATAGATAAGATTTCCTTCCTCATCATACCTTCCGATATCTCCGGTACGGTATATCCTTTCGTAAAAGCTGCTGTTCAGGGGATTCTGCACAAAGGCAAGGTCTGTCTTTTCCTTATCCCTGTAATATCCCAGGGCGAGACAGCTCCCTCCTACGCAGATCTCACCCTCCTCATCGGTCCCCTCCACCGGATCGTCGTTGTCATCCAGTAAAAATACCTTCTCATTATCAAAGGGAATGCCTGCGGGGATGATCTCATCCTTCTTATACTCCCTGTCCAGTATAAAATAGGTGCAGTTGCATGTGATCTCGGTAGGTCCGTATAGGTTTACATAAGTTGCATCGGGCAGATACTGACGCCATTTGTTCAGATGCTTGACGGGCATCACCTCGCCGCTGAACATGATCTTATTGAGGTTTTCAGGCGTTTTATAGTCCAAACCATTCATTATTGATACGAAACACATGGCGGAAACGGCCCAAATAATAGTCGTTATTTTATTATCCGTGAGATAATCCATCAGCCTGGTCGGATTGGAAAAGTATTCTCTGGGGATCAGCTGTACCCGCGCGCCGGTAAAAATCCCGCTGTAAATGTCCTTGACGGAGACGTCAAAATCAAATGGAGCCTGGTTCGCGATGACGTCTTCAGATGTTATGTCAAACACTTTTGTGAATTCATTTATGAAATCCACTACTGAATTCTGGCCTACTGCAACCCCCTTTGGAGTGCCGGTACTGCCACTGGTAAAGTTTACATAAAGCGGCATCAGATCAAAGGACGATTTGTCTGCATCAGTGAGCAGAGCTTCGTCCGGATCCAGTGTTTTTGCCTTATCCATAAGCTCGGATATCATTATCACAGATGGCTTCAGAGAAGGAGAGTCAGGATCAGACTTGTTTACATAATTCAAAATACCATCCAGAGCCTCTCGGTTTTCCTCGTCGGTTATGATGATCGGCGGATCAAGGACTGATATTACACTGAAGGCTCTTTCCGCCGGCTGCCTGACATCGACGAAGCTGTAGAAACCTCCTGCCCGGATGACTCCGAACAGGGCGCAGACCGCAGGAGTGCTTTTTTCCATATAAAAGGCTGCCGGAGTACCGGTCCTGAAGGGAGTACAGACGCTGCCCCGTAAAAGCAGGGTTGCGATCCTGTCTGTCATATCCTGAAGCTTTGCGAAGGATACACTTGCAGAAGGATCTGCAAATGCTGTCCTGTCAGGATATTTCCGTGCTGTTTCTTTAAGTTTTTCGATTATTTTGTTCATTATCCGGACGCCTCCTGTATCAGCATCTCTCTCATAAAGCGAAGCTGTATCTCTGACCTGCACCTATTATCAGTCTTTTGTTTATGGATTGCAAGGGTAAAGGGTGGTATAATACTGAGAAAAACCGGGAAAGACCGGGATAGAGACGGTAAAGAGATGAGAGATACATTATTTGACGGAAAGACACTGCTGATCACAGGCGGCACGGGTTCATTCGGAACAGCCGTGCTGAACAGGTTTTTAAATACCGGAATAAAGGAAATACGCATATTCTCCAGAGACGAGAAGAAACAGGATGATATGCGTCATTTTTATAATGATCCCAAGATAAAATATTATATAGGAAATGTCAGGGATTACAGCTCCATAGAGGAGGCTTCCTACGGCGTGGATTATATCTTCGCGGCTGCAGCGCTTAAGCAGGTGCCTTCCTGTGAATTTTTCCCCATGGAGGCAGTCCGTACCAATGTCATAGGGACGGATAATGTGCTTTCTGCTGCCATACATAACGGAGTAAGGAAGGTGGTATGTCTTTCCACCGACAAGGCGGCATACCCTGTCAATGCGATGGGGATATCCAAGGCAATGATGGAAAAGGTCTTTGTGGCCAAGAGCCGTACCATAGACGAGGACAGGACTCTGATCTGCGGGACGAGATACGGAAATGTGCTCTGTTCAAGGGGGTCGGTAGTACCCCTCTTTATCGATCAGATAAGGGACGGAAAGCCTATAACCGTGACAGAGCCCAGGATGACGAGATTTGTGATGTCTCTGGAGGAGGCGGTGGAGCTGGTGGTATATGCCTTCAACAATGCCCATGCCGGGGATATTTTCGTACAGAAGGCACCTGCCTGTACCATAGAGGTGCTGGCCAGAGCCGTAAAGGAGCTTTTCCGGTCCGAGCAGGAGATCAAGGTCATAGGCATACGCCACGGCGAAAAGATGGCCGAGACACTGCTTACCACGGAGGAGAGGATCAAGGCTGTGGACGAGGGGGATTTTTTCCGGATCCCCGCAGACAACAGGGATCTGAATTATGATAAATATTTCACGGAGGGCTCTTCAAGGGATGACTCCGTGACCACGTTTAACTCGGATAATACCGAAAGGCTTGACGTGGAAGGGGTTAAGGAAAAGCTTCTAAAGCTTCCCTATATCCATGAAAGACTCAGGGAATTTGAGCTGGAGTGATCGGAGCATCATGAAGATATTAGTCACGGGAGCCAATGGCTTCATAGGAAAAAACCTTGTAAAAAAGCTTCAGAATTCAGGCTATACAGATATATTTGAATATACGAGAAAAAACACGGAGGAGGAGCTTCAAAGCTTCTGTGACCGTGCAGAGTTCGTTTTTCATCTCGCCGGGATCAACAGACCGGAAGATCCGGATGAGTTTTTCGAGGGAAACAGGGACCTGACGAGGAGGATCACAGGGTATCTCGAGAAGGCGGGAAACAAATGCCCCATGATACTGAGCTCCTCGACCCAGGCCGATCAGACGGATCCCGGCAATATATATGCTGCATCCAAAAGAGGAGCGGAGGAAGCGGTATATGAATACGGTCAGAGGACCAGAGCTTCAGTTGTGATCTACAGAATGCCCAATGTCTTCGGCAAATGGTCGAGACCGGATTATAATTCCGCAGTGGCTACCTTCTGTCATAATATAGCAAGGAAGCTTCCGATAACCGTGAAGGATCCCGGCCATACCATGCATCTGGTCTATATTGATGATGTTGTATCGGAATTTGTCGAGGACATGGAGATAATAACCGGCGACGGCACTGTTTACGGCAGCGGTGAGGCGCATACGGCGCTGAGGTGTCCTGTTTATGATGTAAAGCTGGGGCATATGGCGGAGATCATAGAAAGCTTCCCTTTGATGAGGGAGAGCCTGGAGGTTCCAAGACTTACGGATCCGTTTGTATCAAAGCTTTATTCCACTTATCTGAGTTTTCTTCCCGAGGACGGCTTTGCCTATAAGCTGGATATGAAAAAGGATGAGAGAGGCTCATTCACGGAGTTTATACGCACTCCTGACAGAGGACAGATGTCGGTTAACATAAGTCGACCGGGGATAATCAAGGGACAGCACTGGCATGACAGCAAAAATGAGAAGTTCCTTGTTGTAAGCGGAAAGGGGCTTATTCGCTTCAGAAGGATAGGGGAGGAGCGGATCACGGACTATCATGTGTCGGGCGACGACCTTACCGTGGTGGATATCCCCACTGGATATACCCATTGCATAATCAACGAGGGTGAGACTGACATGGTCACTCTCATGTGGGCCTCGGAGCCCTTCGATCCTGAGAGACCTGATACATACAGGGAGGAAGTATGAGCAGACTTAAACTGATGACGATACTCGGGACGAGACCTGAGATAATACGGCTTTCGGAAGTCATAAAATGCGCAGACAGATATTTTGATCATGTGCTGGTGCATACCGGGCAGAATTATGACTATACGCTCAATCAGGTCTTTTTTGAAAATCTGGGACTCAGAGAGCCGGATCATTATCTGGAAAGCGCGGGAGCGGATCTGGGAGAGACCATGGGGAATATAATCGCCGGATCCTATAAGCTTATGGCCGATGTCAGACCGGATGCAGTGCTCATCCTCGGAGATACAAACTCTGCCCTGTCGGCGATATCCGCCAAGAGGCTTAAGATACCGATCTTTCATATGGAAGCCGGCAACCGCTGCTGGGACTGG
This sequence comes from uncultured Lachnospiraceae bacterium, assembly GCA_947165275.1. GTDB lineage: Bacteria > Bacillota > Clostridia > Lachnospirales > Lachnospiraceae > NK4A144. Next base: position 11,974 of record CAMUZQ010000007.1, read on the forward strand.
AATGTGTCGGAGATGATAAACCGTAAGATAGTGGATCATATTTCGGATATAAATATGCCCTATACGGAGCATTCAAGACGTTATCTCCTGTCCGAAGGCATAGACGGGAAGACGGTTTTCGTCACGGGTTCTCCCATGAAGGAGGTCCTTATAAAGAACAGGGAAAAGATAGAGGCATCAGGGATACTTGAGGAGCTCTCGCTCAGTCCCCGGAAATATTTTCTTGTTTCCGCACACAGGGAGGAGAATATTGATATCGAGTCCAATTTTATGGATCTCATGAATTCCATCAATCATATAGCGGAGAAATATGACATGCCGGTCATTTATTCGACTCATCCCAGATCGAAGAAATTCATAGATGCGAGAGGCTTTGTGTTTGATAAAAGAGTCAGGAGCCTGAAGCCCTTCGGGTATTTTGATTATAATAAGCTTCAGGAGAATGCCTTCTGTGTGCTCTCTGATTCGGGGACACTGTCTGAGGAATCGGCCATGATGGACTTTCCTGCGGTGCTGATCCGTACATCTACGGAGAGACCGGAGGTTCTGGACAAGGGATCTGTCGTGATAGGCGGTATAAGGCAGGAGGACGTAGAGCAGGCAGTGGAGCTTGCGACATCCATGTTCGAGGCCGGGGAGCCCTATGTGGAGGCCGGAGATTATGCTGACGGAAATGTGTCTGTCAAGGTCATAAAGCTGATCCAGAGCTATACCAAGATAGTCAATAAGACCGTATGGCTGAAGTAGCCGGATGACGGTCGCATATACGGGGGCAGGACGGGATGGCCAGGATAGTTGTTCTTGATATAGCGGCTTCGAAGACAGGAGCGCTGTCTGTGCTCAGGGATTTTTATGACTATGTTTCCAAAAGCTACCGGGAGGCGCTTAAGGACGGAGAGAGGGATCACTGGATATTTGTTACCGGCGGAAAGGACATCTTGGGTCCTTCAGACGATCCCGATATAGAGGTTATCGTACGTGAAGATATAAAGGCTTCCCGGAAAGCGAGGCTTTATTTTGAGCTCTTTGGCGGAGGGAAATGGGTCAACGGACTTGAGCCTGATATCGTATTCAGCCTTGAAAATCTCATCCCGAGAGGGATAAAAAAGAATATAAGACAGGTGGTATATATACATCAGCCTGTCGGATTCCAGGATATCAAAAAGTTTTCCATCATAAAAAAGAATGAGAGAGAGCAGGGGATATATCAGCGCTTTTATCATCCGCTGATACTGAGCTCGGCAGTACGCTCTGATGCAGCCATAGTCCAGACGGAATGGATGAGAAGGTCGCTTACGGAACAGACGGGTATCGACCCGGGAAGAGTGTATAAGGTCAGTCCGGAGATCCCTGATTTTTCGAATTATGTAAACCCGGGGCAGTTCGACCGGAAAAGGTTCTTTTTTCCGGCCAGTGATCTTCCCTATAAAAATCATCAGGTCATAGAAAAAGCAAAAGAGATCCTTGCGGATCTCGGATATTCTCCTGAAGTTATGTATACCAAAGACAAGGTTTATCCCAGAGAAGAGGTGCTGGCGGAATATAACAGAAGCACATTGCTTTTTCCGTCCTATATAGAAACCTACGGAATGCCGCTGGGAGAGGCGAGACAGTTTGGAAATCCCATAATCGCGGCTGATACCGCGTTTGCCAGAGAAGTATTGACGGGCTACGCCAACAGGTATTTCTTTGATCCCTTCGACGCAGCCCGCCTGGCTTATCTCATGCGGCAGGTTATGGACGGGGATATAATCCCCGTGGAACCACAGCCTGTCGATCCGCATGAGAATTCATATGCACAAGTGGTTGACATAATCAAAAGCGTTATTCTGAAGTGAGCAGCCTGTGACCAAGGTTCATCATCATATGAGGGATTATTCCCATATCACGCTGAAGTGACTGTGGCAGGGTTGGGATACGGTCATACAGTATCTGCCAGTATACATACAGATCATCACGGGGATCTGTGATCTCCACTGTACATACACAGACGCCGCCTACACGGGGAAGCATTTTGCCTATGACGATTCCCGTCATATCGGCAGAGTAGCTGTCCCTTTCAATATTGATCTCCACAATATCACCGATATTAAGGCCTTCCGATTCATCAAGATACAGCTTCATGCAGTGTTCATTCATATTGGTGGTAACCCCGTAGAAGGTCATGTCTCCGGATTCCGCACTGTTCTTCTTCAGTGTGATCATCTCTGCGTCACGGACATTTACAGGCTCGCTGTCGCTGTCCCTGCCGTCGATGAGGAATACGGACATCACCAGGAAATACAGATTTCTGAACAGCCAGAAAAGCAGTATGAATATACCCGGTGTACGTATCTGTGTAAGTACGTATATGGAGCGGATTATACCAAAGACCGAAAGTATGATCAGGATGATGAAGGGCCTCAGTGAACGCCAGTCCTTCTGACGCTTTCCCTGTCTTGCTGTCTTGTCGGTGACCTCGAATTTTGAATATGTTATGCCGAGGGTCTCCTTTATTACCGGAATGAGGAGCCTTGGCATGACGCTCATCTCGTAGATGCCGCTCCATTTTATGGAAATGGCTTTTTTACTGAAAACCTTCAGGCACAGATCCTGTACTATGAACATGGGGAGCCAGAAAACTATCAGGTCGAACCAGCTGCACTTGAACACAGGGACCGCGAATACCGAGAACATGAAAGGTGATATCAGGTAGATCAGGTTTTTAATGGGTGAATACCAGTATATCACCGAGCTCCAGTAGCTTAGCTTCTGCTCCAGTGAGAGCCCCTTGCGGCTTAAAAGCTTAAGCTGCTTGCCGGTGCTGATAACGCCTCTTCCCCAGCGGGCTCTCTGCTGTATGTGCTCCTTGTAGGTGTGAGGAGTTTTTCCGCTGGCGAGGGGCTCGGGTGTGGCAAGGCTTACAAATCCGGCGGATTCTATGAGCATGCCTGTAGCGAAATCCTCGGTGATCGATTTTGTATAGAAGCCTCCGATGGCCTCAAGCGCTTCGCGTGAGATGATGGTGTTTGAACCGCCGTAGATAACGCTGTTTGTAGAGGTCTTGGATACTTCTATCGTGCGGTAGAAGAAATCCTGTTCGTTAGGAGCGCTCTTCTCGGAATACAGAGCGTGCTGGAAAACGTCCGGGTCATAGAAGCACTGGGGCGTCTGAAGAAGTCCCAGCCTGATCTTATCCTTTTCGGGAAGTCCCTCGGAGCGCTTCTTTGCGTCCACGAAATAAGGTATCGTTTTCATGAGGAAGTTGCTTCTCGGGATCATATCGGCATCGAAGGTCACCACATAGGGAGAGCTCGTCTTTGAAAGAGCATTGTTCAGATTTCCGGCCTTTGCGCCTTCGTTATTCGGGCGGTCAAAATAACCGACATTCATTTCCTCGGCAAGCTTTCTCATCGCGGGTCTTCTGTTGTCATCGCAAAGCCATATGTGAACCTTGGATTTGTCCGGATAGATCATATGGGTACAGCCGTTTACCGTCCTGCGAAGAAGGTCGGTCGGCTCGTTGTAGGTTGATATGAATATATCCACATCCGGATATTCATCCTCGCTGATCCTGGGGAGAGGATGATCCTTCATGGTGCTCAGGTTATTGTACAGGATCAGTGACTCGATAAAGCCGAGGATCTCCACGACCAGAAGTATTATATTTCCCGTCACTGCTATCCATCCGTCGTCGAAGGGGATGGAGAAGTGTACACGCCAGTAAAGATACATCACTGTAAAGAAGATACTGAAAAACAGAAGTACGGCTCTGCCTGCTGCTGTAAGCTTCTCTTCCTTATCCGGCGCAGCCTTATCCTTTCTGTGTATGTCATCATAGGTCTTGTATTTTTTCCGCGTATAGGATTTGAATATCATAAGGAGCAGCCCGCATATAAGGATAGCGGCGAAGCTCTCGGCTGCCATTATGGGCCATGCCTTGCCGTTAGCCAGATCACTGAAATCCAGGGAATAGAGCCACTTATGCAGAGGACTCAGCTCCCTGGTCGAGGCTCCGTCGGGTACCGGTATGCTTATGGGAGGAACTCCCCTTATAAGCTCTCTGATCCAGGTGCCTGAAGGAGTCAGGCTCTCATCGGTTACAGGGTTGGCGGGATCGTAGGTTGGCTTGAAAAAGGCCGAGGACTCATTCTTGTTTGAAAGACTCCATACAGCAAAGCTTATATCCTCTGAATCAAGATAGGTAAACCAGTCCTCGGCAGAGTCGTAGTCGACCACACCGTTACCGGTGGATTCGGAGATGCCGCACTCGGAGATAAATACGGGAAGACCTGTATGTACAGCGGACATAAGCTCTCTGCGAAGGTCGGATTTATGTGTTCCGGCATAGAAATGCAGGACATACATTATGTTATCAAATTCAAGAGGATCCCTGGTAACACTGACAAGATCCCTGTCGTAGTTAGGGGTTCCGACGAGAATGACTGAATCAGGACAGTATGACCTGATCAGAGGGATGATCCTGTTTGCATAGGCTGTCACATCAGACCAGGAGGTCTCTCCGTTGGGCTCGTTGCATATCTCGAAAATGATATTCGGGGTGTCTTTATATTCCTGACATATTATGGTAAAGAAATCCTCAGCCTGATCCGCATGAACATTGGGATCATGCTCCTCCAGCACATGCCAGTCGACTATGACATACATGTCGGAGGCTACAGCATAGTCGATACCCTTTCTGACAAGGTCGAGGCAGGTATCCTTCTGGCCGTTTGAGTATTCCTCGGAATAAACTGCAAGCCTTACCAGGTCGGCGTCCCAGTCTGAAGCAAGCTGCCGGAAAAGCGGCTCGTTTATAAAATCGGGAAACCAGGTAAGTCCGTGGGAGCTGACACCCTTGAGTGCGGCGACATTTCCTGCGCTGTCTTTCAGCTTTCTGCCTTCAACATGAAGGGCTCCGTTCACCGACGGCCTTGGCCTCGGGGCAGTCTGGCCGCCGGAGACTTCCTCCGCCCGGACGGTGAAGGTGAAAAACAGTGTCAGCAGCATTATGAATGCTGTGAACAAAGCGGCCGTTTTCGATAATTGTTTTCGTGAAATCCTAAAGAAGAGCATCAGATCGTCCTCCTGATAAGGTTGTTGTTAACGTATGCCATTTAAACATAACCGAAACGGCAGGTATTGTCCATATTCAGTTTACCCTGAAGCGCCTGATAAGCGCCCGCTGCGATGCGGCACGGTCCCATATCTTGTGGTCATTATCAATAAGTGATGGCTTATTTTGTGAAGGTGTGATATACTTTTCATTATCTGTGTTTGGAAGCACTGATCTGACCGGTGCTTCCCCTGAATAAAATATAGGAAGGTAGCGGATATGCATTTTCTTGTAACGGGCGGAGCAGGATTTATCGGCTCCAATATGACTGACAGGCTTTTGAGTCTGGGACATAAGGTCACGGTATATGACGGCTTCATAACCGGCCACAGAGAGTATCTGGAGGAGGCGGCGAAGAATCCGGATTTCAATCTGGTGGAGGCGAGACTCGAGGATGAGGATGCGCTTGGTGAAGCCATGAAGGGAGTGGATTTTGTATTCCACTTCGCAGCCAATGCCGATGTGAGGCGGGGACTTGAGCATCCTCTTAAGGATCTGGAACAGAATACTGTCAATACGGCAAGGGTTCTTGAGGCGATGAGAAGGAACGGGGTCAGACGCATAGGCTTTTCATCTACCGGATCCGTGTACGGAGAGGCAGAGGTCATACCTACACCCGAGGATGCTCCTTTCCCTGTGCAGACCTCACTCTATGCTGCGTCGAAGCTTGCAGGTGAGGGAATGATAGAATCCTACTGTGAAGGGTATGATTTTCAGGGATATATATTCCGTTTTGTATCAATACTGGGGGAGAGATATCCCCACGGTCATGTATATGATTTCTATAAGAAGCTTAAGGAGGATCCCACAAAGCTTTACGTATTGGGAGACGGGCATCAGAAAAAATCATATCTCTATGTGGGAGACTGCATCAATGCCATCCTCACTGTGATCGATAAATGCAAAGATAAGGTGAATATATTCAATCTCGGAACGGATGAATACTGCGAGGTGAATGACTCGATCAGGTGGATAACGGGACGTATGGGAGTGAAGCCCGAGCTTTCCTATTCCGGCGGCAATAAGGGCTGGATAGGGGATAACCCCTTCATATATCTGGATACAAAGAAGATCAGAGCACTCGGCTGGAAGCCTGAATACAGCATAGAGCAGGCGGTCGTCAAAACGGTGGAATATATAATGGAAAATGAGTGGATCCTGGAGTGAGGAATGACCGGGGATCAATGAGCTGAGTTTACATAAATCTATACAGAAAAGAGATAAAGAATGGATACCAGGGAATATATAGAAAATTATATCAAAGAGACTGTAAAGGTTGCCGAGGGTCTTCCGAAGGATCAGATAGAGAAGGCAGTGGAGATACTAAGGCAGGTCAGGGCCGAGGATGGCAGACTCTTCATACTCGGGGTAGGAGGCTCTGCGGCCAATGCTTCACATGCGGTGAATGATTTCAGGAAGATAGGCGGGATAGAGACCTATGCGCCGACGGATAATGTCTCTGAGCTGACGGCGCGCACGAATGATGAGGGCTGGGATACCACCTTTACGGAATGGCTGCGCATATCCCGTATCAATGGAAAGGATGCGGTGATGGTGCTCTCGGTGGGAGGCGGAAACGATCATGCGAGCCCTAATATAGTGGAAGCCTTGAAGCTTGCAAAAGAAAAGGGCGCCAGGGTGCTTTCCATTGTATCCAGAGACGGAGGTTACTCTAAGAAGGTCAGTGATGCCTGTGTCCTTGTTCCCGTAGTTGATGAGAGCAGGATAACGCCCCATGCCGAGGGCTTTCAGGGTATCGTCTGGCATCTTCTGGTAAATGCATTGTAAAAACTGTGGCTGCGCAGAGCAGCTGCAGGATTATTGATTTGGAGCGGTAATGACTTACAGGGATTTAAAGATCGATATCTATGCCGATGGGGCGGATATCGCTAAGATGAAGAAACAGCATGAGGAGGGGTTCGTAAAAGGATTCACAACCAACCCAACGCTTATGAAGAAGGCGGGAGTTGAAGATTACGGGACCTTTGCAAGGGAAGCGGCGGAAGAGATCAGGGATGTGCCGCTGTCTTTTGAAGTATTTGCGGATGATTTTCCGGCCATGGAGGAGGAAGCGAAGGTTTTGTCTGCATTCGGAGATAATGTATATGTCAAGATCCCTGTGACCAATACAAAAGGTGAACACAGCACGGAGCTTATAAGGACTCTGTCAGGACAGGGTCTTAAATTAAACATTACTGCTGTATTTACCATAGAGCAGGTTAAAGAGGTGCTCGAAGCCCTCGATCCTTCTATACCCTCCATAGTTTCCATCTTTGCCGGACGCATCACAAATGCCGGAACAGATGCCGAACCTGTGATCAAAGAGACTGCAAGGCTCTGCCATGAGCACGGGAATTCAAAGGTTCTCTGGGCATCAAGCAGGGAGCTTTTTAATGTGATACAGGCAGAGAGGTCGGGAGCGGACATTATAACCCTTACCGACGATCTGCTCCGTTCCCTTCCTACTATCGGCAAGGATCTGTATGAATATTCCCTTGATACGGTGAAGATGTTCTATAATGACGGGAAGGCGCTGGGGTACAGGATATTATGATGCCTGCGCTCTTTGACATACAGGTAGTTGTGATGATGGGAGGCGTGGGATCGCGTCTGGGAGAGATCGTTGCATCCTGTCCGAAGCCTATGCTCCCTGTCTGGGAGAAGCCCTTTTTTGAATATGAATTAAAGCTTCTTACGGCAGCCGGTTTCAGGAAATTTCTGTTCTGTACCGGTTATCTCTCATCCGAAATAGAGGATCACTTTGGTACCGGTGAGAAGCTCGGGATCAGCATAGATTATCAGAGGGATGCCCGGGATGATATGGGAAAGACTCATCTTCTTGGGACCGGAGGCGCATTGAGACATGCATATCCGAAGCTTGAAGAGGATTTCATGCTGGTATATGCGGATTCCTTTATGGATATAGATTACAGGGAGGTGGTCTGCAGATATTTCAGTGCAAAGGAGAAGGGCGCTCTTTCTCTCATGACCCTGCTCCGCAATGACGGACTCTTTGATAAGAGCAATGTGATATATAAGGATGACAGGCTCGTCCTTTATGATAAGACTGACCCCGATCCTGAGATGGCTCATATTGATTACGGTGTGAATATGTTTTCACGTACCGTGCTCGAGGGATATGAGGACGGAGAGAGATTTGATCTCTCTGCCATCCAGCATGAGCTCTCCCTTGAGGGAAAGCTTGAAGGGCTTGTGGTCACCCGCAGGTTTTATGAGATAGGAAGGCCGGAATCCTACAGGGAATTTACGGATTATGCCGCAGAGAGATTCGGACATCCGAAAAAGGCTGCTTTTCTGGACAGGGACGGGGTAATAAATGAAATAGTATATAATGAAGATACAGAGCTCCTTGATTCCCCGATGAAACCGGAGGAGCTGAAGCTTATCCCGGGAGCTGCAGATGCGGTAAGGAGGCTTAAGGAGGCAGGATTTTATGTGTTTATCATAACGAATCAGCCTGCTGCGGCTAAGGGTAAGACAGGGCTTGGCGATCTTTTTGATATAAATAAGAGGCTCAGAGAACTGATACCTGAGATAGACGAGGTCTTTGTCTGCTTCCATCATCCGAAGGGGGATGCAAGGTGCAGGGAGAGGAGCCTTATAAGGAAGTGCGGATGCCGCAAACCCGGGACAGGTCTTATAGAGGAGGCCTGCACAAGATATGCCGTAGACATGGCCGGATCCTTCATGGCAGGTGATTCTTATACCGACATTAAGTGCGGAAAGGCAGCGGGGCTTCGGACCGTATTCATAGGAGACTATAAATGTGATGTCTGTGCGAGACTTGAATTTGACAAGCCGGATATGACTGCGCCGGGTCTTTATGATGCAGTCTGTAAAATGGATTTGGAAAGAATACAGATCATAGATCAATGAATAGACGACTGATAAAAGATTATATTTGTCTGATATATCCCATATTTACCCTTATTTATTTTCTTTATGTTTTTATAAGCTCCATAAGGACCGGGATAACGATGACTTTTTTTCTTGCACTGGGTATCGTAGGGATATGCGTGCTCGGATATATTAAGGTGGATACCACGGAGGATAAGGTATTCAGCCTTTATGTGCTTTATAATCTTCTTTCGGGTATCTGGTGCGTATATTTCGGCATTCCTGTTTCGGTCTTTATAGGGGAAGTGTCCACTACATTGCTTCCCATGATGCTTTATTATGCGGGAAGGAGCTTTGATGAGGAGTACGCCGCAAAGTATTATCACGGCTTTATCCTGGCCGCTCTCCTTATGGGAGGGATAGGGGCTGTTTTCTATATATGGGCGCCTCAGTTCTATATCGATTTTTCTTATGTAAACGAGTTTATATCCAAGGCGGACGCTCCGACCATGAGGGTCAGGATGAATTCCATCATAGGCTCCGGGCCCATGGGGGCCTTCGTGGCTTATTCGACCTGTGCTTCGGCGTATTTTCTGAGGAAAAAGGAGAAAAAGGAACGGATCATCGGAATGGTTTACATAATTTTATCCATTCTCTTTTCCTTCATGGCCAATCAAAGATCTGCTATGTTCTGTGTGATAATGATGCTTGTATTCCTGAATCTGGTTGATTTTACGGTGGATAAGAACAAGCCTGTGAAATATCTCTGGATGGAGCTGGCCGGGATCGTGGCCTTAATGCTCGGCATATTCATCTTTGCCAGAGACGTATTTGAAAAATTCCGTATAAGACTGGCCTCTATACCGGAGGGCTTTGGCGAAAGGTCGGAGTCATGGATCGCCGCCGTCAATAATATGGTCAATTTCTGGATCGGAGACGGACTCGGAAGCCACGGTCACAGAGCAGCCGGCTATCAGGATTATATCGTGGCTGACGGAGGGCTTGTAAAGCTGTATTCGGAAATGGGACTGATAGGGACGGCGATGATAATCTTTGTTGTCGCCTTAGTTTACATAAAGTCTGCAAAGGAGCTGAGCCTCGCAGTTCCTGAGATTGCCATTATCACCTCGGCCATTTTGATGTCTATAGGTTCTAATGTCCTTGAGATGGAGCTCTGCGCTCCCATAGCCTATTTTGCCCTGGGAAGGGCGGTCAGGCTTCTGAATGACAGGAAGACCGCTGAGGAATATACAGGAGCCTTTTCGGATGGAGAGGATCCCAAAGAACATGAAGAGACAGGTGACGGAATGGAAGGTGTCCCTGCTGCGAAAGGGGAACTATGAGACCGCTGGCGTTGTATCTTCCGCAATTCCATGCATTTAAGGAAAATGATGAATGGTGGGGGAAGGGCTATACCGAGTGGACGGCCGTTAAAGGGGCAAAGCCTTTATTCTCCGGACATGAACAGCCCAGAGTTCCCTTCGACGGGGAATATTATGATCTGTCAGACCCCTCGGGCAAAACCTTTATCCGGCAGGCTGAGCTTGCCAGGGAATACGGAATATACGGCTTCGCCTTTTATCATTATTATTTCAGCGGGCATAAGCTCATGGAACGTCCCATGGAGATCCTGCTCGCTCATCCGGAAATAGATTTAAGATACTGTATAGCCTGGGCTAATGAGACCTGGCGCAGGGCCTGGTATGATTATAATGAAGAGATCCTGATGGAACAGACCTATGGCGGAGAGTCGGAGTGGAATGCGCATTTTGATTATCTCCTCGGTTTTTTCAGGGATGAAAGATATATAAAGAAGGATGGAAGACCGGTCCTTTGTGTTTACCGTCCTGCAGATATCCGCGATCTGGCTGAAATGAAGGAATGCTTTAACAGGCGGGCTGCGGAGGCGGGCTTCCCGGGTATCTTCCTGATCGGGGGGAGGACTGCCGTGGAGGAGGATACAAGAGGGATCACCGATGCCTGTTATTATTTTGAACCGGGGTATTCGCTGAAGCACGGGCTTGGTTCTTTGAGGACTCTTGCTTATGATCTCTCCACTGGGACAGGACGGGTAATCAATGCCGTAACTCACGGTAATAAGCTGGAACGGCGCATACCTGTAGACTGGATATATGATTCCATTCTTGGAAGGGAATATGCCGAAAACGAATTTCCGGGCATCATCGCGAGATGGGATAACACTCCGAGACGGAGGAATAAAGGACTTGTTTATACCGGAGCTTCTCCGGAGAAATTCGAAAAAACGTTATGTAAACTAAATAAAAAGGTGTCCAAAGACTGTTTCGTTTTTATCAATGCCTGGAACGAGTGGGGTGAGGGAGCCATGCTTGAGCCGGATAAAGCTGAAGGCTACGGATACCTTGAAGCAGTAAAAAAAGTGACGGAGGCTGTGTAAATATGATAATAGTAAGAAGTCCCCTGAGGATATCACTGGGCGGAGGAGGGACAGATCTTCCTTCATATTATGAGGAGAATGAAGGCTTTCTGATCACAGCCGCCATGAATAAGTTCGTTTACATAACTATGCACGAGAATTTCAATGATGAAATACTCGTGAAATATTCAAAAAACGAGAACGTCCGGAATGCTGAGGAAATAAAGCATCCCATATTCAGGGAATGCATCAGGATGCTGGATCTCGGAAGGGAAAGCTTTGAGATACAGTCCATGGCGGATATTCCCGCGGGAACGGGACTTGGATCCTCGAGCAGCTTCACGACGGCCCTGCTGAAATGCCTGCATGAATATAAGGGTGAGCTTGTGACAGCAGAGGAGCTTGCAAGAGAGGCCTGCGAGATAGAGATGGTCAGGCTTAAGGAGCCTATAGGTAAGCAGGATCAGTATATAGCAGCCTATGGCGGGATCAGAGCCATGTGGTTCCGTAAGGACGGTACCGTGGATGTCGAGAACGTGAATATGTCGAGGGACACTCTGTATAATCTTGAAGATAATCTGATTCTTTATTTCACCGGCTTTGAAAGATCTGCTTCCCAGATCCTCAAGGAGCAGGATGACAAGACCAGGGCAGCCGATACGGATATGAAGTCAAATCTCGATATGGTCAAGCAGATGGGTCTTGACAGCAGGAAGGCTTTTGAAACGGGGGACCTCAGGAGGTTTGCCGAGATCATGAAGCATCACTGGGAGGTCAAGAAGAAGCGCTCTGGGAAGATGTCAAATCCAAGGATAGACGAATGGTACGATCATGCAATGGCAAACGGCGCACTGGGAGGCAAGCTCATCGGAGCCGGGGGAGGAGGTTTTTTGATGTTTTATTCCGAGGATAAGGTACACCTCCGCGAAGCAATGCAAAAGACCGGTCTGAAGGAGGTCCGTTTTCATTTCGAAAACCAGGGGACGAGACTTATATATTAGTATATATTGTAAACCCGCCTGTGAAAGGCGGGCTTTTACTGGAATTTTTTGTTTTCGGCTATCTGCTCCACATGCTTCCTTGTGATATATGCAAGCAGTCCGGGAGCGTAAAGGGCAAGGAGCCTCTTTATCCGGAGAGACCTGCCGATCTCGGGATTTGAGGATATGCTTTTTCCTATGGAGCGGATATATTCCATATGCTCCTTATACCTCTTTCTCATCCGTTCATTATCGGATTCCTGACCCTTGAAATATAGAAGATAATTCTGTATGCAGGTAAGGTGGTCATACAGCAGGAAGGAATCAGCGAGATTTCTGAGCTCCGGCGCTGTCTTGCAGGCGAAATCACAGAATTCCGTATCTGCGTCCGTATTATATTCCGCCATATCCCTGACTCTTGAAAGACTGTTTCCTCTTACCCTGTAATGGTAGAGGGGAGTGGTATCATATACTATCCTTCCGGCCTTTGCCAGAGCCTTGTCTATTACATATCTGTCCTCCAGATATCTGTCGTCCGGAAAACGCAGTCCTTCGAATATTGAAGCTTCAAAGAGCTTGTCCCAGCAATGGAAGAAGAAGCCGGTGCCTTTAAGTATCATTTCGAAGGAAGCACCGGGATCCATGTCCCTGACAGGAGAAGCAGGATCCGGTTCCGAGTGGTCTTCATATTCGCAGTATTTGCCGCAGACCGAGATGCGGGCATTATGCTCAATCAAGTTTACATAAAGTTTCTCGAACATATCCGGTTCAGCCCAGTCATCGCCGTCGACAAAACCGATATAGTCTCCCGTTACTGCATCTAATCCCTGGTTTCTGGCGTCCCCGGTTCCTTTTGCGGGGGTGACGACCAGTTTTATCCTGGGATCCTTTGCGGCATATTCCTTACATATGTCAAGATCTCCGCTGTTCTTCCCCTCCCTGATCCCGACTACAAGTATGATCTCAAGGTTTACATAAGTTTGAGCCAGCATACTCTCAACAGCCTTGGGAAGAAATTCCTCTACATTAAATATAATGGAAATAATTGAAATCTTCGGCTTTTCATTCATGGCTCCATTATATCACAGATTATTGATTTTTTGCGGACGAAAGCGGGTCGGTGGTTGAATAATAATAACAAACAGGTTACTGATTGTATGGGCGGATTATCTTTGCTATAATATCGCTGTCAGATTTGGCTTTTTTTATTAATTATTCGCTGATACGGATCTGAACCCTGACACGGTAACAGCAAAACTCTCCAACATGGACGGCTACGCCTTCAATCTGATCTACAAGGACTGAAGGATCTGATCGTAAAAGGACGGTGCAGGGACAAGAACGCAATAAGTTGTACTGATCAAATATTCTTGGTTTTAAGAAAGGAGTAAAAATGAAAAAATCAATATCCATGTTGTTAATGCTGGCATTGATTGTCGGCTCTTTTGCAGGTTGCGGTCAGGCGGAGCAGACAGCGCCTGCCGCACAGGCGGACGCTGCCGCGGAAACAGCCCCTTCGGAGGAAACAGCTGCCGGAGCCCGGACAGAGGAAACTACACAGGCAGAGGAAAATGACCGGGCAGAAGAAGCTGCCCAGGCGGCTTCTAGCGCATCTGAAACCACAGACAACGCCGAAGTTGTAGAGATAAAGACGGGCGTTCTTTCCTATCTGAATCAGTCTGAGGAGGATTACGCCTCGGGTGAGACCCCTAAAAGTGCTGCCATAGCTTATCTTGTCAGCAATGGCTATGTGAATAATGCTGCAGAGAAACCTGAGGGAAATGATGGAAAGCCACTGATAAAGATCACGTACTATGACACTCTGGACTCCATGGTGATGGCTCTGCAGAGCGGTGATGAGAAGATGATCCAGCTGCCGGAAAGCACAGCGGACTATCTCTGTGCCAATAATGATGATCTGGTTAAAAACCTGAGTCTCAGCGAAAAGTCTGCGGATGGCTTTGGAAAGGCGCTGATCAACCGACTGAGCTCCGCCTACTCCTTCATGATGACTGAGGATCATGCAGATCTGTGCGAGGAGTTCAACAGCGCAATCAAGGACATGGCGCAGGATAAAACCCTTGATAATCTGACTCAGAAATATATTTACGATGTGATCAACGGTGGAGAGATCGAGACCATTGAATTTGAAAAGAACGACGGCGATACGATCCGCGTAGCGGTCACCGGATGCCTTCCCCCGCTGGACTATGTGGCAGCGGACGGCACTTTCGCCGGTTTTAACACAGCGTTTCTTGCGGAGCTGGGTAAAAGGCTGCATAAGAACATTGAACTGGTTCAGGTGGACAGCATAGGCCGTGCGGCGGCACTGGCCTCCGGCGCGGTGGACGTTGTATTCTGGGCTCGCAGCTATACCGGTCCGATAGCAGGCATGAGCCAGGAGGAGTTCGAACAGTTCCGGAAGAAGCAGAGGGCGGGATTTACCGATGAGGAGATCGCTTTGATGGATTCCCTGCATGGTAATAAACAATTCAGCGAGAATGCAAGGCGGGACATCCCTGAGGGCATGATCTGCACCATACCTTACTTTACGGATTTTACGACTGTTGTCACCCTCAAAGAGTGACCGGATAGAAAAAATCTGTGACACTTGCTGACAAGTTATATAAAATACTGATTCAGGGCGGTTCCTGGAAGACAATACTGACCGGACTTAAGACTACGATATTGATCTCTGTTGCCGCCCTGATTCTGGGTACGCTGCTGGGGGCGTTTGTCTGTCTTCTGCACACCCGCAAAAATCCGATCTTACGGGGTATTGCCTCGGTTTACATTGCTGTATTGCGGGGAACTCCGGTGCTGATGCTTCTTCTTTTGCTTTATTACGTTGTGCTGGCTCGAACCGGGATAGGACCCCTGACTGTGGCAGTGTTCGCCTTTGCAATGAACGTATCCGCCCATGTGGCGGAGCTTTTGCGTTCGTCCCTGGATGCCGCCGACAAAGGCCAGAATGATGCTGCGCGGACGCTGGGCTTCTCGGCGTGGGATGCTTTCCGCCTGGTTACGCTGCCTCAGGTGCTGCACATTGCAAAACCGGTCTATCAGTCCACCATCGTCAATCTGATCCAATGGACCAGTGTGGTGGGCTATGTAACCATTACGGATCTGACCCGGGTCATCAATAATACCGCCGCAAGAACGATGCAGCCGTTTCTGACGATCAGCATCGGGATGTTGCTCTATCTCTCCTTAAGCTATCTGGTCTATGGCATTTTTGCGCTCACTGACCGAAAAAAAGAGGTGCGGAGCAATGAGTTTGATTGAGGTGAAGGACCTTTGCAAGTCCTTTGGTTCGCTGAAGGTCCTGCAAAATGTGAATCTGGAGGTTGAGGAAGGGGAACGCATTGTCATCATCGGCGGCTCCGGCTGCGGCAAGAGCGTGTTCCTTCGTCTGCTTACGTTTCTGGAACAGCCGGACTCGGGGAGCATTAAGATCGGCGGACAGGAGATCACCGCACGGGGCGCGGATGTGGATGGCATTCGGCGCAGCATGGGTATGGTCTTCCAGAAATTTCATCTTTTCTCCGAGATGGACGTGATGGATAATCTCTGTCTCGCACCGGTGCGGCTTAAGGGGATGTCCCGGCAGGAGGCGGAGAGCAGGGCACTGGAGCTGCTTGGTCAGGTTGGGCTGGCATCCCGAGCTCATGCATGGCCCTCTGTGCTGTCCGGCGGACAGCAGCAGCGCATCGCCATCTGCCGCTGTTTGATGATGGAGCCGAAGGTTCTGCTCTTTGATGAGCCCACCAGTTCGCTTGACCCCACCATGGTGGGAGAGGTTCTGGCCGTGATACGGATGCTGGCAAAGCGGAATATGACCATGCTGATCGTGACACACGAGATGAATTTTGCCAGGGAAGTTGCGAGCCGTATGCTGTTTATTGCCGAAAATGGCATTTATGAGCAGGGAACCCCTGCGGAGATTTTTGACAGTCCGAAGCGGGAAAAAACCGTGGCCTTCATCCAGAAGATCAAATATTTCAGTTATGAGATCAGCAGCCACAGATTTGACCTGATGCAGCTGCAGGGCGGCATACGGACCTTTGGTGAAAAATACGGACTCGATGCAACGAGGAATTTCAGGCTGCAGCTGTGCTGTGAGGAACTGATCTATGAGCTGCTCTCGAATTGTTATCCTACGGAAAAGGATGTGGACATGAAGCTTGATATTTCCTACGCCGAAACCGTTCAGGCGGTACGTATCCATCTTTCCTGCGGCGGAGCCGACTATAATCCCTTTGCGCAGCGGGAGGACGGACTTGGTGTCACGATCCTTAAGCACATGGCAGCTGAGCTTGATTACAGCCGGGAGAACGGCCGCAACGTCATTCGCATTCTGCTCTGATTTTTTGGTACATGTGAACCCTCCCTTTGTCTGGGGTTATGTTATGTGTTAAAATACAGGAATGATCAAAAATTTCGATAAAGATAAATATCCTGAACTGTACGGTAAAAGGATTCTGTTTGTATGCAGAGAGACTTATTCAAAGCCGCTCTGGTTCCTTGCGAGAGATCTGAAGGCCACAAACGAGGTCGCAGCATTCTATATTATGTCCTCGGAATGTACATATAATAAATGCTATTACAACGAGCATACCATATTCGAATGGCGTGAAAAGCTGCCGGATGTGAAATTATATGATGTTGCCGGCATCTGCGATGAATTCGTAGAGGGCTTCAAAAGGAGCAGGGATCCGTCCGATGCGGAATATCTTGATATGCTGGAGAGGGAATATACGCATTTCAAGCCCCTCGGACTTCAGCTGATGGCAAGTCAGGAGAATACAAGACATTATCATTACAGAAAATACTGGCCGGTGACTTCGGATGAGGAGAATAAATACTGGCTCGAGCTTAATTATAAGAACATAATAAGGATACTCGACGAATACAGACCCGATATCATACTGGATACCGATAATGCAGAGCTTCAGCGGACGATACTTGCGGAAGTGGCTTATAAAAGGGGGATCCCCTGTGAGACCATAGAATACAGCAAGTATGGTTATTATAAATATCCGAGCTTCCAGAATTCCTATTCCATAGATCCATATTTCAGACAGCTTTATGAGGACAGCCTGAAGCTTTCCGCGGATTCTCTTTCGGAGGAATATGCCTATATACGTGATTTTCGTGAGAAATCCTCCATAATGAACAGTGAATTTGCCGGATCGGTAACAAGCCAGTATGAAAGGACTCCCCTGATTCAGTCCATGAAGATAATGCTGGGAAAGTGGAATTATTTCTGGAATCAGGATCATACGGCGCATAATGCTGCAAGGAAGAAGCTGAACGGCATGCTTTATGCTCCCACGAAGCCTTACCTTAAATATTATCTTGATGTGGAGAGGATAAAACGTAAGCTTCTGGTAAAAAACGATTATTTTGAAGATCCCGTTGAGGGTGAAAAATATGTATACATGCCGCTCCATCTGATACCGGAATCGTCGGTTTTTGTAAAAGCATCCTTCTATGTGGATGAGATGAACCTTATGGAGCAGGTGTCGAAGTCGCTTCCTGTGGGCTGGAAGCTCTATGTCAAGGAGCATCAGGCCATGCTTGGAGAAAGAGATGTTTCCTTCTATAAAAAGGCGGCAGAGCTTGCAAATGTAAGGGTGGTACAGTTAAACTATTATAAGGATCCGAAACCGTGGATAACAAAATCACAGGGAGTGGTCACGATCACCGGCACAGCTGCATATGAGGCTGCTCTTATGGGCAAGCGCAGCATAGTCTTCGGAGATGTGCCCTTTTCGATGATAGACGGGATAACAAGGATCCGTTCATTTGAAGACCTTCCCGAGGCGGTCAGATCCTTCGGGGAGACAGATAATATACACTCCGCGGCTGCCTATATCCATGCGGTCAAGGCTGCGGGAAACGAGGTGAAAATCTTCTATCTCATGGATGAGGCGGAGGAAATCTTTGCCGGAAGGCATGAGGAATCAGAGGAATTTGACTCGGAGCTTGGGGTATTGCTTGATTTTTACGAGAAAGGACTGGAAAATTACAACAAATGGAAAGCACGATCATAGAAAGACTCAAGTCAGGAAAGTTTGTACTTATAGCCGAGATCGGTGTTAATTACTATGATATAGCTGATCAGAGGGGGATAACCCCTGTCGAGGCGGCAAAGATCATGATAAAGGAAGCAAAGGAGGCCGGGATACACGCGGTGAAATTCCAGACCTATAAGGCAGGGACTCTTGCTTCCAAGGATTCTCCCTCATACTGGGACCGGACAGAGGAGCCCACGGCCTCGCAGTATGAGCTTTTCAAGAAATTTGATTCCTTCGGAGAGGCCGAGTACAGGACCTTGAAGGAATATTCGGATGAGGTGGGCATAGAGTTTCTGTCCACTGCCTTTGACTTCGAAAGCGCTGATTACCTGTATGATCTGATGAATGTATACAAGGTATCATCTTCTGATCTATCCAATATACCCTTCATAGAATACCAGGCAAAGAAGGGAAAACCGGTGCTCCTTTCTGTCGGAGCCTCCAATCTGTCGGAGATCGAGCTCGCCGTGGATACGATACGCTCCGTAAACGACAAGGGGCTCGCGCTGCTCCATTGTGTGCTGGAATATCCGACCCCGCTTGAGCATGCCAATCTCAGGAAGATAAAAACTCTTAAGCAGCAGTTCCCGGACTGCTATATAGGCTATTCCGATCATACGAAGCCCACTGCAGACTGCGATGTCGCCAAGGTAGCTTATAATATGGGCGCGCAGCTTATAGAAAAGCATTTTACACTGGATAAGACACTCAGCGGAAACGATCATTATCACGCTATGGATCCCGATGATGCCAGAGCCATACTTGCGGCTATAGACAGGATGGATATGCTTTGCGGCAGCGGTGAGCTGGTCGCTCTTGACAGCGAGTCGCCTGCCCGTGAAAATGCCCGCAGATCCATCGTTGCGGCATGCCGGATAGATGAAGGCGATCTGATATCAAGAAATATGCTTACCTTCAAGAGACCGGGGACAGGGATCTCTCCCAGCGAGATAGGCCGTGTCGTAGGGCGGACCGCGGCCTGTGATATAGCTGAAGATACCATATTGCAGGAGGATATGCTCAAGGCCGTATCCAGTAAGGATCCGGATGAGCAGGAGATCGCGAATGAGTGATATGGCAGAGCGCAGGCCTGCTGATAATGCCGGTAAAGCTGCAAGATCCGGTATCTGGTACGTAATATCGAATGTTATGATAAGGGCGGTGGGGATAATCACCGCCCCTATATATACCCGTCTGCTTACGACGGCAGAGACCGGCTATGCCAATAACTTCAATAATTATGTTTCGATCTTTTATGTGATCACGGGCCTGTGCCTCATATACAGTGTAGGCAGGGCAAAGCTTGATTTCTCAGGAGGATCAGAGCCTGCTTCAGGGGAGGACAATGCCTTGAAGGGAGGCATGCGCGCGGGCGGCAGCGAATTTGACGCATATATGTCCGCGATCCAGGGTCTGTCCAGTCTGTTCGGAGTCCTGATCCTGATCCTTGTGATGCTTTTTGCTCCTGCAAACGGAATGCTGGGATTTGAAAAGCCTGTGGTCATCCTTCTTTTCGCCTATCTTACCCTTTTTCCTTCTATAGATTATATGCAGTACAGACTCAGGTTTGAATACAGATATAAGGAAAACATAGCCGTCTCGGTTTTTATTACAGTCGCCACTGTGCTCCTTTCGGTAGGGCTCATCCTGCTGATGCCGGAGGATAAGGGCTTTGCAAAGATACTCGGAACGGTGATACCCTCAGCCTTCGTGGCTGTAGTATGTTATATAGCGCTGATGTACCGCGGCAGATGTATGGTTAACATAAAGTATTGGAGATATGCCCTGATCATAGGTCTTCCGATGATCCCTCACGGACTGGCTATGATCCTTCTGGCCCGTATAGATGTATCGATGATCCAGAAGCTCTGTGATTATTCCGCAGTAGGATTGTACACCTCCGGTTATACCATAGGGTCTCTCCTCATGTTCATAACGAATGCCGTAGGCAATGCGTGGATACCCTTGTTCAATGAGAGACTTGCTGCGGGAGATACAGCCTCGATCAGAAGGGATAACAGGATACTTATGGAGGCAGGATGCTTCATGACTCTCTGCTTTATCGCTGTTGCTCCGGAAATGATAAGGCTGCTTTATGCGAAGCCCTATTGGGAATCAATGTGGGTTGTGGCTCCGGTCGCTCTTGGTACACTGTGCCAGTACTTCTATACTAACTATGTGAATGCGGAGCTTTTTTACAAAAAAACGGCTTATATCGCGGTTAATTCATGCATTGCCGCTGTCATAAACGTGATCCTGAATTATATCTTTATCAGAAGCTTCGGATATATAGCGGCGGCCTATACGACGCTTGCAGGATATTTCATCCTTATGCTCCTGCATTATTTTACAACCGTTCATATACTGAAAAAGAGGATCTATGATGACGGACTGTATTTTCTCATGCTGATCCTTACCATAGCCGCGGGGACAATGCTTGGGATGCTTTATTCCGGGATTGCTTTAAGGTACGCAGCTGCAGTGGCGGTGGCAGCCCTGCTGACACTGGTCTGGAGAAAGGATATGGCGGCTTTTTTTAAGATGCTGAAAAGAAGATAAAAGAGGTGGCAAAATACCCTCGCTAAGAGCTTTTTAATATGTTAAAATATGATGTTAAAGAAATTTTGATTCTAAGCAAAGGACAGAATATTCTATGAAAATCCTCATAGTGATACCTGCACGGGGCGGGTCTAAGCGTATACCGAGAAAAAATGTCAGACTGATGAACGGAAAGCCTCTTATATTATATTCGATAGATAATGCTTTAAGACTCACTAGAAGCTTCGGCGCGGACATATGCGTGTCTACTGATGATGAAGAGCTGGGAGGTATTGCCGAGAGTCGAAATATCGAGATAATCTGGAGAGATCAGAGTCTGGCGGCTGATAATATAACACTTGATCCGGTGATCTATGACGCTGTAAAGAAGATGGAGAACCGCAAGTGTGAGAATTATGATATTATCATAACGATGCAGGCCACATCCCCTACCCTGAGGGCGCAGACTCTTGTCAATGCGCTGGAGGCCTTTATCGAATCGGAACATGATACCATGATCTCCTGTGTGAACAGACCTCATCTTTCATGGCGCAGGGAAAACGGCAGGATAGTCAAGAATTACGAGAAAAGGCTTAATTCCCAGGAACTGCCTCATAATTACCTTGAGACAGGAGCCTTCCTTATAACCAGGAGAGGCTGTGTTACCGAGAATTCCCGTATCGGCGAGGATATAACAGTATATGAGACTGACCAGCGGGAGGCTATTGACATTGATTCGGAGGAGGACTGGATCTCGGCGGAGTCTATCTTAAGACGAAGGCGTATTGTATTAAGATGTGTCGGAAGACAGGAGCTTGGTATGGGGCATATCTACAGATGCCTGTCTCTTGCCAATAAGCTCATAGGACATGATATCCTTTTTGTGACCGATGACAGGAGCAGGATAGGGATAGCAAAGCTTGAGGAGTCTTATTTCCCATATAAGATCATATCCGATGATAATGACTATGAGAAGATACTCAAGAATTATATGCCGGATATCGTAGTCAATGACATACTGGATACTGATGAGAGTCTTATAAAGCTCGAGCGCAAATATACAAAGCGTATAGTGAATTTCGAGGATATGGGCCCCGGGGCCTTCTTTGCCGATGCGGTAATAAATGCGCTTTATGAGAATAATCCCAATAAACCCTATAATGTATACGAGGGATCTGATTACTATTTTATCAGGGATGAGTTCCTTATCGAAACACCGAAGGAGTTTTCGGCGGAATGCCGGAATATCATGATAATGTTCGGAGGAGCCGACCCGTCAAATCTTACAGGAAAGCTGTATGAGATCTGTCAGGTGCTCCATGCGAAAATGCCTCAGGTGGAGTTCCATTTCCTGACGGGCTTTGCTTATTCCCATAAGGATGATATCAAGCCGAGACCTGAGCTTAATATATTTGTACATCATGATGCCAAGAGAGTATCCGGCTTTATGAAGAAGGCGGATATGTGCATCACCAGCCAGGGACGGACCATATTTGAGCTTGCATCCATGGGAGTGCCTGCCATAGTTCTCGCGCAGAATGAAAGAGAAGCGGAGCATGTATTTGCCGGTATGGGAAACGGCTTCATAAATCTCGGGATAGGAGAGAGAACAGATACTCTTACCATAATAAAAACCATAATGTGGCTTGCCGATATGCCGCATGTAAGGGCGGAGATGAGGGATCTGCAGCTTTCAAAAAAGTTTGAAAAGGGACAGCAGAGAGTCATGAAGCTCGTATTGGGAGCATGAAATGAAGGTCGCCATCATAAACACTGTCATAGGTACGGGAAGCGTGGGCAGGATCGCCTGCGGTACCGCTGACGAGATAATGAAAAACGGCGGCGAGGTCCTTCTCTGCAGGGGCAGGGGCGAGGAAATCGAAGGTTATGTAAACTACCGTGTGGGCTCTGATCCGGATATGTTTCTTCACGGGATTTTGACGCGGATAACTGACAAACATGGATTATACAGTAAAGGAGCCACGCATCATCTGATAAAAAAGCTGGTGGAATTTAATCCGGATGTGATACAGCTGCATAATATCCATGGGTATTATGTCAACTATCCGATCCTTTTCGACTGGCTGAAAAGATACAACAGGCCCGTGGTGTGGACGCTGCATGACTGCTGGAGCTTCACCGGACACTGTGTTCATTATGAATACTGCGGGTGTGACAAATGGGAGAAGGGAGAATGCTTTGACTGTCCGGAAAAGAGCGAATATCCTGCCTCCTATATCAAGGATGCTTCAAAGAGCAATATGGCTCTGAAAAAGAAATATTTTACCTCAGTGCCGGGGCTGCATCTGGTAACGCCGTCAGAATGGCTTAAGGAAGCGGTATCACGATCCATACTTAAGGATTATCCGGTACAGGTCATCAATACGGGCATAGATCCTGAGATATTCAGACCCATGGATTCAGGGATAAGGGAAAAATACGGCATCGGAGATAAAACCCTGCTTTTGGGGGTTGCAAATCCCTGGAGAGAAAGAAAAGGACTGTATGATTTCGGGATACTGTACAAGATGCTTGAGGAGCGCTTCCCCGGTCAGTATGCTATGGCAATGATCGGGCTTAAGCCCTCACATATGGAAGAGCTTCCCGAAGGCATAATAAAGATAATACATACGGAAAGTGTGGAGGAGCTGGCCTGCTGGTACAGCGCTGCTGAAATTTATGTAAACCTTACCTACGGAGATACCTTTCCCACCACGAATCTGGAAGCTCTTGCATGCGGAACGCCTGTTATCACATATGCTTCCGGGGGGAGCGGTGAAGCCGTCACCAGGGAAACAGGCAGAGTCATCGTAAAGGGTGATCTGGAGGGTGTGATCAGGGCGGCAGAGGATTTCCGGGCATCATATAGTAACAATGGTACGGAAAGCCTGAGGGCAGGGTGTACGGCGCATGCCCGCGCCCGTTACAAAAAGCAGGATAAATACAGAGAGTATTATGAGCTTTATCAAAAGATTTAAGAACTCCATCATATGGCTATTGGCGCTTCTTATGTACGCAGGCTGCATGGCGGCGCTTTTTTTGCTTTTAGGTATAGAAAACTGGCAGATCCTGGATGTATCGCGTACATCCATAATGATGGCTTTCACCTTTGTGATCATGGGCTTTCTTCTTGTGCGCGCCTACGGCGGCTATAATGTGGGGGTGAGGAAGTCACGGCCCATTGCGGTCTCTCTGTCCATAGCCCTGATACTTGATGATATCCTGACCTATATCGTCCTTGTGATAATGAATACAAATGACGAAAACGGCAGAAGAGTTGAATTTTTTGCAT
This sequence comes from uncultured Lachnospiraceae bacterium, assembly GCA_947165275.1. GTDB lineage: Bacteria > Bacillota > Clostridia > Lachnospirales > Lachnospiraceae > NK4A144. The sequence goes on from CAMUZQ010000007.1 coordinate 36,212, forward strand.
CATTTGGGTTCCTGCTGATGGCAATGGCTGTCCAGGTGCTGATAATCACCTTGTTTACCTATATCGGTAATGCCTTTTATTTTGCCGTGAATCCGGCTGAGAGGACTCTTGTCGTTACCGGTGGGAAGGAGGAGCAGCCTAAGCTGAAGGCAGCCATAGAGATCTTTCACAGGAGATATACGATAGAAAGGATGATGACCTCGTCTGAGGAAGGACTTGAGGATGCCATAAGGGAGGCTGACAGCGTATTCTTCTATGATGTGCCTAAGAAAAGGCTGGAGGAGCTTACGGGTATCTGTTATGGATACAAGAAGTCGGTTTACATAAATCCGGATATTTCTGACATCCTCCTTCATTCGGGCAGAGAACAGTTCTTTTCTGATCTGCCCTTTTATCATGCTGCCGCTCATCACATGACCTTTGAGCAGAGGGTTGTGAAGAGACTGGGCGATATTCTGATCTCGGCCCTCGGCCTGATCCTTGTCTCGCCTTTGTTTCTTGCTGCTGCCATAGCCATCAGGAGGGAGGATGGCGGGAGTGTATTCTTCCGTCAGGAAAGGGCTACTGTCGGAGGCAGGGTATTTGAGATAATAAAATTCCGTACAATGAAGGAAAATGCTGCCATAGCCTCGGTTAAAAAAAGCGACGACCGCATCACAAAGACCGGACGGTGGCTCAGAAGATACAGAATAGACGAGCTTCCCCAGCTTATAAACATATTACGGGGGGATATGAGTCTCGTAGGCCCCAGACCGGAGATGCTGAAGAATGTGGAGGAATATACCGCCGATCTTCCGGAATTCAGATACAGGCTCAGGATGAAGGCGGGACTTACGGGATATGCCCAGGTGATGGGAAAATATAATACCTCCAGCAGGGATAAGCTGATCCTTGATCTTATGTATATAGAGAATTTCAGCATTGTAAATGATATAAGGATAATCCTTCAGACGGCTACCGTTCTCTTTTCCGCGGAGGAATCGACGGAGGCATTCGATGACTGACGGTGTGAAGGTATCGGTAATAACAGTCTGTATGAATGCTGAAGCCACTATCGCAAGGACTTTGCAGTCGATACTGGATCAGAGCTATAAGGGACCTCTGGAGTATATAATAAAGGATGGCGGCTCCGGGGATGATACGCTGAGCATAGCGTATTCATTCGAGGACAGATTTTATGACAGAGGCATAGATTACCGCATCATCAGCTCGCCTGACAGTGGGATATATGATGCTATGAATCAGGGGATAGATCTGACAGAAGGGGAGCTTGTGGGCATACTGAATGCCGATGATATATATGAGCCTGCATGTATCGAAAGGGTGGTGGAAAGATATATACAGACCGGCTTTGATCTCTGCTATGGTGATATCAGGATGATACTTCCTTCGGGAAATACCTTTGTGAAAAAGGCCAGGTTAAGGAGATATACAACATCCCGTGACTGGAATCACCCTACCCAGTTTGTCAAAAGGGAGATCTATGACAGATTCCGCTACAGATGTCTTAATATATCGGACGATATGGATCTGTTTTTTGCAGTGAAAAAGAGCGGGGCAAGGATAGAGGTGATAAATGAGGTGCTGGCAGACTTCACCATGGGAGGCGTGTCCTCCAGTATACCGATAAAGGAAGTGCCGGAGAGGATAGCCAGACGGTACGGTGTATATCGTCATAATGGCTACAGCAGGGCGTATATATTTGAATGTGTTGCATTTGAGATTGTAAAATACCTGGGAGCCAGGTTCGGATAGGTTATGATAAAAACACTTGCTTTCTTTTCGAATTATTTCAATCATCATCAGAAGGCTCTTTGCGATGAGCTGTACAAAAGGCTGGGAGAGGGGTTTCATTTTATAGAGACCGAGCCTATGGAAAAATTCAGATCCAATATGGGCTGGGGCAAAGAGGATATACCTTCCTACGTGATCAGGTGTTACGAATCCGGGCAGAGTGAAAATACTGCCGTACGTCTGGCTGAGGAGTCGGATGTCGTGGTAATGGGGACGGCGCCTGAGAGATATATAAAGAAAAGACTGGAAAAAAACAGTCTTATTTTCAGGTATACGGAGCGTCCTTTGAAGGAGGGAAGGTGGAAGATCTTCGTGCCATATCTGGCGAAGAAATTTTATGTCAACCATATTTCGAACCGCGGCAGATCTATATATTGTCTCTGCGCGGGAGCTTTTGTTTCTTCGGATTTTAAATTCCTCCTGAATTCGTATAAGGACAAATGCTATAAATTCGGCTATTTCCCGTTCCCTGAGGAGAAAACATGGGAAGAGTTATCTGCACACAGGATGCAAAATGACCGCATCAGGATATTGTGGTGCGGCCGTTTCCTGAAGCTGAAGCGGGCTGATCTTCTGATCAGAGCCTGTGAAAGAGCAAAAGCCATGGGATATGATTTTGAGCTTGAGCTTGTTGGAAACGGGGAAGAGGAGCAGCATCTGAAAAAACTTGTCGGGGAAGCCGGCTTAAATGAGATAACACGCTTTATGGGATATATGTCTCCTGAAGAGACCAGGGCTGAAATGGAAAAGGCTGATATCTATATCTGTACCTCAAACAAGCTTGAGGGCTGGGGAGCGGTGATATATGAAGGACTTTCGGCAGGATGTGCTGTCATAGCCCCTTCCATGGCAGGAGCCACTCCCTTCCTTGTGAAGGACGGTGAAACGGGCTTTGTATTCAGATCGGGTGATGCCGGAAGCCTGTCGGATAAGCTTATTGCCCTGCTTAAGGATAAGGACGGCGCCGTAAGGATGGGCAGGAGGGCATATGATCAGATGCATGAGAAGTGGAATCCCGATACAGCCGCGGAGCGGCTGCTGACTGTATCAGACCATCTGATACAGGGAGAAAGGTATTTTTATGAGGACGGCCCAATGAGCGAGGCCCCCATAGTTTACGAGGACTGGTACAGGGAATGAAGAGGATAGTCTATTTAATGGAATATCCCATAGACCTTCCCGGGGGAGTGCAGATGTCCACGCTTTCGGTGTGTGAAGGACTCGTAAACCACCCGGAATACGGCTATGAGCCCGTAGTCATCTGTCCGGCGCTGCTTGATCATTTACCCGGGGATTATCCTTTTTCGATAAGGGAGTATCCGATGGGAGAGAGCAGGGTAAAAAACCTGCTCATGCGTATAAAGGCTTTCAGGAGGTTCATCCGTGAGGAGAAACCGGATCTTATCCATATACAGATGGCGGAATCACTGATAACCTACGGCTTTATTAGAAAGAGCTTTTCGGGTATACCTTATATATATACGGACAGGGGACTTTTTTTCGGATATAGGAAACGAAGCAGGCTTTTTATGGATCCGCCGCTGAGAGATTCCGTAATGCTCGTCACCACAACCGAATTCAACAGGAAGCTCTGGTGTGAGGGGTCGGATATAAGACCTGTATGCTCAATACCGAATACCATTTCCGGAAGGTATTTCGGAGAATATGATCCTGAAAAGAGGAGAGATCATGCAAGATGCGTAATAGGACTGGCAGGAAGGATATGCGTGGAAAAGGACTGGCCCTTCGCCTGTGACTTTATAGAAGCTCTGGCGGCTTCAGGACTGGATTTTGAGGTGGATATCGTGCTCTCGACGTTTGAAAAGGGCGATGACGAGCAGGTTGACATAATTCTAAAAAGACTGAAAAGCTCTCTGGGAGAAGACAGAGTTCGCTCCCATCTTAATTATTCACAGCAGGAGATGTCGGATTTTTACTACGGAGTTGATATATTTCTTATGACCAGCCGGTTTGAATCCTTCGGCAAGGCGGCGGTGGAAGCGATGAGCAGGAAATGCGCCGTGGTCTCCACCTCTGTGGGAGGACTGCCCGAGGTGATAGGACTTGAGGAAAACCTTTACAGCAAAGAAAACATCAGTAATGGTATAAACATCATCAGAAAACTGGCCGGAGACAGGGATAAGCTTAAGGAACAAAGGGAGTACTTTTACCGGAGATATCTGGATAATTATACGGAAGATAAATATATTGAAAGGCATGTAAAGCTTTACGATGAGTACGCGGGGAAAAGGAAGCGACACCTTTAAGGACTTCCTTTCGTATTTCTACGGAAATTTCATAGTGCTGCTTCTGGGATTCATACAGACGCCCCTTCTCACGCGTATACTCTCGACTGATGAATACGGCAGGACGGGGATGTTTGAGACCGCGGTAACGGTCATATACATCTTTGCGATACTGGGACTCGACCAGTCCTATATCAGATATTATTATGAGCCGGATATTGACAGGGGGGCACTTCTTCGCAGATGTCTCACACCGGCTGTTATCATCGTCAGTATACTATCTGTTATTTATATTCTTTTCTCTGAACCTGCGAATATGTTTCTTTTCGGAGAAGACGGAAATGATGTGGTAGCACTTGTTATCATATACACCTTCATATCCGTTTTTGAGCGCTTCTTTTTTCTTGATGTAAGAATGCAGCAGAACGGCAGGCTTTATTCAAATATAAATGTGGCCGAAAAGGTGCTCTCGATCCTTACGATAATAGCTGCTTTTTATATCATAGGGAATGATTTCAGGATAGGCCTGTATGCTCTGGCCGTACCCTGGGGGATAACTACTTCCTTTCTTATAATAAGATATTTTTCCTTAAAGGCTTCGGGAAGACTTGCGGAAACCGGAAATTCCGTCCCTTCCTTCAAGGAGCTGATGAGCTACGGGATGCCCTTCATCACTGTGCTCCTGATGGAGTGGGCGCTGTCCTCCTGTGACCGTATCGCGCTCAGGAGCTTCTCGAGCTTTGATGAGCTTGGGGTCTATACCTCGGCCATGAAGATCATCGTATTGCTCGTAACGTTCAAGAATACCTTTATAGCATACTGGTCTCCGGTGGCGATGGAGAGATTCGAGAAGGGGATAAACGAAGAGAATATCTCTTTTTTCCGTCAGGCATATGAAATGGTCGTATTTCTGTGCATTACCGGCGCTGCCTGTCTTATACTTTTCAGAAAGGTGATAGTCCTGCTTTTGGGGCCCTCCTATCGCGCTGCAGAGAGTGTGATACCCTTTCTCACGCTCATGCCCATATTTGCGATGATGTTTGAGATAACGAACCAGAGCATCAAATTCGGAAAGAAGGGAAAATATCTGAATATAGCAAGCCTGGCGGCTATCATAGTCAATATAGGAGGAAATATGCTGCTGGTGCCGTATCTTGGAGGGACAGGAGCGGCTGTGACCACAGGGGTATCTTATATCGTCTATTTTGCCATAGGATCATATTATGCTGAGAAATGTATAAAGGTGGGATATAATTATAAGAAGACAGCGGCGTATGCCCTGCTGATCGCAGTATACTGCGCGGAGGCTTCATTTATAAATAACGCTGTCTGCGATACGATATGCGGTATACTCCTGCTGGCTGTCTTATGCGGCGCCGAGAGGAAACAGCTTATAAGGATATCTGAGTATGTCAAAGGCTTTATTAAAAAGAAATAAGACACTGATCTATACGGCAGGCTGCATCCTGCTTGCGATCCTTAATATATATGCATATTACGCGCATTTTGAGGATCATCTGAAGCTCAGAGAGTACAGCGCCTCCGAACAGCTCCTTTACAATCCGGCTTTCCTGGAGGAGGGCTATGCGGCTGATGCGCTGATCAGAGAGACTGTAAGAGGACGGGAGGTTATAGTGCCCCGGGAGCTAAAGCCCTACAGGCTCTATCCGTCATACGGTCATATGCATGAAACGGGAAATCCTTTTTCCATGGATTATTTCTGGGATAATAATTATATCAAATACTTTTCCGAATATGCGTCCCGGATCACGGTGGACACGTCCCTGCCGGATCTTTATGAGCTTGAGCAGGATCCGCTTCCGGAGGATACGGTTTCTGATTTTGTCCTTCTGGGCCCCGGAAATGATATGATGAGATATGCTCATATGGGTGATCATACAGAGGAGGAGACCTCAAATCAGTTCTTTTATACCTATTTCTATACATTTGAACCTATTCATCCTGACGGTGAGGAGCTTCAGATAAGGATGTGCACGGAAGGGATGGATGAAGACAAAAGTCTTGTGGCTTTATGGGATACACGGGAGAATCTGTATCTTATGAGCAGATCCTATTACAATGACAAGGTTGCCGGAGGATATAAATGATAACGGTTTCGCAGCTGACAGAGATCCTTTCGGAAGGTTATATGGCGGCGCAGGCCGGTGTTATCGTATTTTTATTCATAACGGGGCATATTTTTGCCCGGGCATCCTTTGGCGGGATGAAGGACAGAGAGGCTCTGACCCTGCTGTTTGCCTATCCTTCGGGGCTTGCTCTTTTTTCGGTTTCAGGATATCTCATGCTCTGCCTGGGGATACCTTTTAATACATGGACTGTTTCGGGCTGTATCATACTGATCTCTGTCTCTGGAATATGTGAGATCATGAGGCGGGAAAGGCAGGTTAACATAACGCATGTTGACCCGGAGCGGGCGGGATCCGTTATAGGAGAGGGAAATGACAGTGCGGTCGACATAAAAATGTATCGGAAGGAGATAGCTGCGTTTTTATCTGCTGTTGCGGTGGTTCTGATTGTCTCAATTATGTTAACCTCAAACCCTTTCAGAGTTGCTGTGGACAATGACAGCTTTTACTATTTCTCTGCTTATCCAAATGCCATAGTAAGTGAGGGTCGGTATATAAAATATTTTGATGTTTTCCTTACCGATGCGGCTCCCATAGGAAGCATAGTACAGACTCTTCCTTATCTTTTCGGTTTTTCGGAAACCTTCGGGATCCAGTATTTCCTTGATCTGAATTTCGTACTTATATTCCTGTATGCGCTCTTTTGCGAGCTTTCGGAGTCAATGAAACGACGGGATGCATTGATATGCAGCCTGGCAGCGGCTTTATTCCTTGTTACCTCCACGGCTTATCTGACCACGGCAAAATGGGTGATGGCAGGGGTGTATTTTATGTCCTATTACTTCATGACAGCATATCTTTGCTATTCTGTTTCGAAAAGGAGGGATGAAGGAAGGCCGTATGCAATGATGGCGGTAATGATCGTCATGACGTCAATGCTCAGGCACGAGGGTGTAATGCTGTCTGTTGTGCTGCTTATGCTGCTGTCAGCCCTAAGAGGCTACCGGGGACGCGAGCTTGCTCTTAGCTGCGCTATGCCCATGCTTGCAGCAGCGCTTATGTATTACATCAAGGTGTTCATCATCCTTGACGTACATCCGCTGTATGCTTTCCTGACGCCTGCAAAAGCAGCATTTATGGCATTTGTGATGCTTTCCGCCCTTTTGTATCTGCTGATCTTAAGAGACAGGCTGCCTGAGAAGCTGACCGGAGGCATATATGTACTGATGCCTGTGCTGGTGATATCGGCCAATCTGGCTATACTCCTGCTCAGAGGAGGCAGATATCTGGGAAATCTTTATATGTTTTATCTTAATGTCAGGATAGGAGCAGGGTGGGGGTATTTCGGCTATATCGCAGTATTTATCGTCCTGCTTCTCATCTTTAAGGCTGTATCCGGGAGAGAGGCATATGTGCTGTTTTTTGATTCCCTCATGGTCTCATATGTTTTTTCGGTGTTTCTGGTGTCCTTCGGCAGAGGGGATCCTCTCCGGAAGGGAGTGGGGGATTCGGGAAACAGGGTGATGCTTACAGCGGTGCCGCTCATCGTTTTTGCCTTAACTCTGAGAATGCTTACAAAGCCCGGAAATACGGCATTTCCGGCCAAAAACGACTGCACAGAGGTGCATAATGATCAACAAAAATGATCATATGCATGGGTGCATCCCATTATGCCACACTGCTTCGCAGTGGGCGATAATAAGGAAAACTGGAAGGAGTGTCTCATGATACAGACTGTAGAAAAAAAGCTTTTGAGGGAGAGGACAGCCTTTATCGTCTTTGGCACAGTTGCGGTTTTGCTGCTGGTCAGGGCCTTCTATGGCTTCTGTCAGTCTGATGAGAGCTTCTATATTTCCACTGCAGGCCGTTTCGCAGCCGGAGATCTGGTTTTTGCGGATGAATGGCATCCTACCCAGCTTGCATCCATAATAACCATGCCCTTTTATAAGCTTTACACCCTTATAGCCGGCGGCACATATGGCATCATACTGTTTTTTCGCATATTTTATGTCTTATTGACTCTTTTGGAGGCATGTCTGGTATTCAGGCTCATATCAAAGGCCTGCAGTCCGGTCCCGGCGTTTCTTGTATCGCTTTTTCTGATGCTGTACTGCCATCTGGGGATACCGACGCTTTCGTATTACACCATGTCGTTTCATTTTTATATCCTGGCCTTCCTGACCTTATATGGGGCTGTATGCCGATATGAGGATCAGAATACGGATGAGGGTGCATTAAGGGCCGCAAAAGAGCGTAGAGCGGACCTGAGGGATTATATCATGGGAGGAGTTTTCTTCTCGCTCTCTGTACTTTGTCTTCCGACCCTCGCGGTGGCATATATTGTAGTGATGGCTGTCCTTATAATATGCTGTATAAGGATAAGATTCCTGAGACAGCCTTTGCTGTATTTTAATCTCGGCATAGGGGTCTGTCTTGCTTTTTTTGTCATTTTTTTGTATTCCAGCGGAAATTCGATTGCAGGATTGCTTGCAAACCTGCCTTACATAATGTCAGATGCCGAACATGACAGAGGATATGTCGAATCCTTCAAAGTCTTTTTCAGAGCCGTTTCTGACGTGTTTGGGAGATTTTATTACCTCAGCATTCTGATGGTTTTTCCTGCAATGCTTACTTATGTTAATAAAGGGCTGATCCGGCGGATCAGACCATATATATTGTTGTCTGATGTGGTTTTATTCGTATATTATGTGGTGATCGCATGTACTCATACGGGATTTATGAATACTGCCCTGGCATTATTTGCCCTTCCTCTTTTCTTTCTTACTGAAAAGAAGGACTGGTATATCTTCCTTACACTTTTTGCCGGCGGACTGATCTTTTCGATGACCTATTCCTTTTCCAGCTTCTGTGACCTCTATGTGCTGTCGATAGGACATGGGATAGCTGCGGCGGGATCGATCATCCTGATATGGGAATATGTACGTGAAAACGGAGATAAGGCTCTTACGGAAAGATGCTTTTCGGCAGCGGCCTGCAGCTTCATGGTCTTATTTGTCGTTGTAAGCGCTGTTTTGAGATTTTCATATGTTTACAGGGATGACAGGCTTGCAAGGCTTGATACACGTATCACAAAAGGACCTGCTGCAGGTCTTATCACTTCGGCAGAGCATGAGAAGATATACAGCTCTCTGCTTTCTGCCATAGAGAAGTACTCAGAAAGCAGCGGAGATACGGAAAATAATATTAAAAAGATATTATTTTCTAAAATTTTGCCATGGGGATATACTGCATCCGGACTCAGAGCGGCAGCTCCTGATACCTGGCGGAATGAGATCTCGAGTGAGCGGCTGACGGAGTATTATACCGGCCACGAAATGCCGGATCTGGTTTTTGTGCTCAATGCATATGCTGCCTCCTATGAAAGCTCGGGAGATGTGGAAGCTGATCCTGCTCCCAATGAAAATGATCTTTCCGGCGGCTTCGCCGATACGCTCGCGTCAGAGTATGAAAAAAAAGAGGAAAGGGACTGCACGGTTTATATCAGGAAATGACAGGTCCCTTCAGACGATATCCGGCCCGGTTCCCGGTCAGGCATTCCTTATCCCGGGGATGAAGGAAAATCTGTCTGAAAAAGAGCTCACCCTCCGGAAAATTATCCGGAGGGCGAGCTCTTTTGATCATGCCTGTATCATCATTTTCCTATCATGGCATTCAGATCGCCGACAGGCACCTGTCTTATATAATACTCCGGGTTTCCTGTATATGCCCAGTTCCCGAGAAGTCTGTTCCATTCATCCTGTGTAAATGTGCCTGTAGTACCGTTCTTGTCGGTAAATATGATATTGCCCGAAGCGTCCTTGGGGAAGCCTGAGGAAGCGGCGGGAGCAGATGAAGCTGTGGAAGCAGCGGCTCCGGTATTCGCCTTGATGGTGGGAGGAGCTGCGACTCCGGCGGTGTTTCCGTTTGAGGTTGCTCCGGCCTCAAGAGCGATGGGATTTGATTTTTCAATGGTGGAGCCGGCGCCGCCGACGGAATTGACATAGTTGATGATTCCTGTGGCATCGGCATGGGCAAGAGCGGAGACTCCCTTTGAATCAAGTATGGCACGGTCGATCGCATTATCCATAAAGCAGTGCTCCACTATTATCGTAGGGATCCCGAGACCGACGCCGTATCTTATTATACCGTAGTAATCACCGGAGTTTCCGAGCTTTGTCTTCACTCCCTTGCTCATGAAGCCGAGACCGGTAAGCTGCTGCATTATATTGCTGCCCACTGCATATCCGGTAGTATAATAGGTGCCGTACAGAGAGGTCCATATTTCGCTTCCGTTCAGATTGTGTCCTCCGGAGGAATTGAAATGTATACTTATAAGAAGATCGGCATTTACGGATTTTGCGTATGCAGCCCTTTGGTCAAGGGTGAGACTGGCGTCGCCGGATCTGGTCAGATAGGTTGTTATGCCTGCGCCCTCAAGCTCTGATTTAACCTGTGAAGCTATGGCCATGTTCAGGGCTTTTTCCATGTAGGGAGGATATATGGCTCCGGCTCCGCTGGTACCGATCCCTCCGTGTCCGGGGTCGAGAACGATGGTCATTGCCTGCGCCTTTACTCCAAAAACAAGTGTTATAAAGAAACAAACAACGGCCGTTTTGATAATATCAGTCAAAATCTTCCTATTATATAGTGTCATATTTTCCGTTTCCTCCATAGAAATGAGCTTACGCTGCGGTTAGGAGCTGTACAAAAATAAAGCTGCTATATTGCGCTATCGGCAAGCAATATGTAAGTTTATTTTCGTACAGATCCTTAGTCTGTGATAAACATTGCAATGTTAACATATCCGTAACAATACAGTCAATCGGAATTGTTGCCTGAGCACAATATATTTCCCCGTAAAGCTCTCCTCAGATTCCTGAAACGGATGCCTGCCTGTCCGCCTGGTAACACGCTTAGGAAAGCCGGCACGCCGTCTATCGGCGAAGCCGGTTTTGCAGGGCGGCGTACACGTTACGATCAGGTACATTGGGGATGCGCTGAATTGTAACAATATCGGCCGAGTATAAAATACGGATATTGAAAAAATGACGATAATAGCGTATTATAATCTTTATGTGAGATCTGAATGCAATAAGTGGAAATACATATAGAAAGGTAGGTTTATTAAAATGACAGAAAGGCAGTTCAGTAAAGGCGATGTGATCGTTCGTGAGGGGGATCAGGGAGAAAGCTTCTTTCAGATTGAGAGCGGCGTTGTCGGCATCTATGGAAACTATGGCGGAGAGGATGAGAATCTTCTGACAGAGCTTAAGTCCGGACAGTATATCGGAGAGATGGCCGTTATCGATGTATACCCCAGAAGTGCTACAGCTGTTGCACTTGAAGAAGTCAAGGTTATTGAGATTGCCTCAGGTGAGATCGATGAATATTTCAGATCACAGCCTGATAAGATATTGGACATCATGAAGAACCTGAGCGGCAGACTTAAGAGCCTTACCGAGGATTATACCGATGTCAGCGAAGCTATCAGACAGCTTAATCCCGGCAAGAAGGAGGGGCGCAACGAGAACCTTGTTGCAAAGATCAAGAAGTTTGCCAGGGTATATAAGAACAGCAAAAAGTCTGCTGATATCATCAGTGCCGAGACTCTTCGCAAATTAGAGACCAAAGAGCATGCTGTAGGCTTCTCAAAGAATGTCGAGAGCCATAACAAGGGAACCATCATCTTTAAGGAAGGCGAGATCGGAAACTGCATGTATGATGTTCATTCCGGCAAGGTTGCGATCTATAAGGATTACGGCAAGAGTGACGAGACACTCCTTACCCAGCTCATGGCTAATGAGTTCTTCGGTGAGATGGGCATGGTAAGAGATGACAAGAGAACCGCAACTGCAGTGGTAATGGAGAATGATACCACGATAGAGATCATCTATCCTGAGGATCTTAATGAGCTTTTCAATGAGAATCCTGCAAAGGTGAATATGATCCTTTCCCATCTCTCATCACGTTTGAGGAAGCTTACAAAAGAATATCTTGAAGCATGTAAGCTTATCTATGAGATCAGTGATAAGGAAGAAAAGGGAGAGGCTATCAGTGATGAGCTGAAGCACAAGGCAGAAACATTCTCTCCCAAGTATTATGACTGATACATCAAAATATAAAAACATCAGACACCTCCAGATTCAGCCGAAGTATACATTCCGTGAAGAGTGGACTGTTTTTGCTGAAAGCGAGGATCTGAGTTATGAGGTTTTGGAATTATCAGCTCCACCCGCTCTCAATGAGAGCGGGTTCTTTAAAACATGCAGGGATTGGTATCTGGAAACAGGAAGGGTGACATCCGTGCACGGTAATTTTATAGATATCAATCCGGCCAGCGGCGATCTTGCCTTCCGAACATTTTCGCAGAAAAAATGCCGTGAAAGCTGTGAGATAGCTGAATATCTGGGGGCAAAGAATGTTGTTTTTCACGGTTCCTGCTTTCCGTTTCTCAGAGAGAGATACCTGGAGGCCTGGGCGGGGGTCTGTGCGGAGTTCTATGAAAGACTCGCAGAGGAATATCAGATGAATATCTTCGTGGAAAACAGCTTTGATATAGATACTGTGCCCTTAAAGGAGCTGATGCATCGTGTATATGATAAAAGAGTAGGTGTCTGCCTTGATCTGGGGCATGCAAATTATTCCAATGATCCTATCGAAAAATGGTTTGGGGATCTTGGCGATAAGATCGGTTATATCCATATCTCCGACAATATGGGACAATATGACGATCATGTAAATGTAGGTGAGGGTACCGTTGACTGGGAGAAGGCTGACAGACTCTGGAGAGAGCTGGACAGAGATATGCCGGTGACCCTGGAGGTTGAAATGATAGACGATATCAGGATATCGATTGATTATCTCAGGAGTAACGGTTTTTTCTTGAAAGGAAATGAGTGACTGTGAAAGATGATAATATTAAAACAATACCGAATATGAAAGACAATCCTGCCGCGGCGACTGAAATGGATGAGATTCGGGATGGTTTTGAATTCTTTCGTGACAGTATTATTGAAAATATGTTTGAAGGAGTCATGATCGTCAGCTTCGATGGAAAAATAACCTATATGAATCCTGCTGCCCTTGGAGTTCTGGGTTTGGATAAGGACCAGGTTGTCGGGAAAGCATTTGCTGCTGTGTTTTTGGAAGAGCCGGAAAATGATGAGTTTGTCCAGCTTGTTCTGGATACTGTTTATGAAAAGCCGGATGTTAAGGACAAGATCGTACCTTTTTATTCTCATGGGAAGAAGAATCTTTTGAGGATGATCGCCTCGATATACAGGAGGAATGGCAAAAACCTGGGAATGGTGATAGTCATAAGCGATCTGAGTGACCTTATGGATTTCAGGGATGCTGTGAAATCACTGCAGATAATACAGGATCTTAATAATAAGCTTGAGATACGAAATAAGCTCCTGGATGAGACCTTCGGACGTTTCCTTTCCGATGAGATAGTAAGGCAGCTTTTAGATACACCGGACGGACTGGCTCTTGGCGGAAAAAAACGTGAGCTTACCATAATGATGAGCGATCTGAGAGGCTTTACGGCTCTCAGTGAAAGAATGCCGGCGGAAGATCTTATTACAATGCTGAATCACTATCTTGGAGAAATGACAGATGTTATTCAGGGACACGGGGGAACCATAATCGAATTCATAGGAGACGGGATAATGGCTATTTTCGGCGCTCCGGCTCCGTCCGAGACACATGCTGCCGATGCGATCGCAGCTGCTTTGGCCATGGAAGACAGGATGGATTCGATAAACAACTGGAATCTTGAGAGAGATTATCCTGCTCTTGAGATGGGGATCGGCCTCAATACCGGCGAGGTGATCGTGGGAAATATCGGCTCGGAAAAAAGAACAAAATATGGTGTCGTCGGAAGCAATGTCAATCTGTGCGGCAGGATAGAAAGCTATACTGTAGGAGGCCAGGTCCTGATCGCTCCCTATACCAGAGAGGCTGCAGAGAAATCCGGGATAGATCTTGAGATCGCCAATGAAATGACTGTATATCCTAAGGGAGCAAAGGGAAAACTGATATTATCCCATGTTACCGGTATAGGCGCACCATATAATATATATGTAAATACCGGACATAATGAACCGGAAGCGATCGACAAGATAATCCCGGTATGCTTCCATAAGATAGAAGGCAAACACGGACTGGCAAAGACTCTGTACGGAGGCATAAAGGCATTGGCAAACGACAGGGCTGTTTTTGAAACCGATTCGGAGCTGGCAGTCTTTGATAATTTACAGCTGGATGCAGGCGGGAAGCTTTTCTGTAAGGTGATGGAGGAAAAGGAAGGGGCATATCTTCTTCAATATACATCTGTGCCGGCAGGATATGAAAGATGGATCAAGGAACAGATGGATGCTAAATAATAATCTGATATTTGATCCGTACAAACAATGATAACAATCTGGAACATGCCGATCGTAAATCCGGTCGGCATGTTTTGAACATATATTAAAACAATATACAATTAATATATCTGAATGAAATGAGGTGATGAATGAAGATAAGGATTAAAAAAATATTTGCAGCCGCTATTGCATTCTTTCTGGCAAGTAATATCAGTATGGTAAATATATATGCGGGCGGGAATCCAGCCTGCGGGACGAGGACTGCGGCGACTCTCGCAGAGGCTTCGAGTGGTGATAAGGGAAGCAGGGAGCCTGAGTCTGCAGGCAATGAGCTTACTGATCTTGAGCTTACGGGACTTTCAGAACCTGCTGCAGGCCGGATGCTTGAAACCATGGCAACTGTAAGATCAGCAGAGGGAGTGAGCTGGGAGGTGCCTGTCGTATGGGTCAATGATAGAGGGGAGAGCATAACCAGAGCAAGTGACGGGAATAAATATTTTCCCAATATTATATTTTATGTTCCGTCCGGTTATCGTGTGCGGACGGCAGCTGACGGAAGCCTTTCGATCAGACTTCCACGCTTCCTTGAGAAAATGTACGGCAGGAAGAACCTTGTCTGTATTATGGATCCGGCAACAGGAATTTCCTATCTTTCATTTGCCACGGCAGTGATAGATCAGGGTATATCAGTTGCTGTAGGAGGTAATACGACAGGTGCTGTTTCAGACGATACTAAATTATCCGATAAATATACAGATAATAATCTAGCGAAAGATTCTGTTATCGATCCAAAAGACGGTAATATCAGACCAAAAGGAGATGGTCTCAATCCTGCAGGCAGTAATGTCGATCCGAAGAATGGTAATATCGTTCCTTCAGGCCCTGATAATGGAAAGGTGAATGACGGCCCTGTGGGTGATAATAATATTAATAATAATAATGACGATGACGATGATGATGACGATGATGACTCAGGTAAAGCGGAGATTCCAGAACAGGTAAGGCTTTACTGTTCCCAGGGAGCTATAGATGAGCTTGGGCCTGACATTATGAGCTATTTTGTTAATTTCGTGAAGAATACACTGGAGCCGCAGGCAGTAGAGCTTTTAAGGAAAGGAATCCCTGCTTTTTCCAAAGCAGATCCGGATTATGAATTAAGTACACAGATGGGGCTCTTTATTTATTATAACGAGGGAGAAATAGAAGGCATAAAGAGTACTCCGGGTTCTCTTGGGGCTATATCGAGTTATACGGTTTTGAATAAAGACGGTGGTTTTGATTTTAAATATGCAATGTATCTGGATGTCAGGCAGCTTGTTACAAAAAATGTGGAAACAGGAATATATACTGTCAACGATGATACTATGGAGGTTTTTTCATCTACAATAGTACATGAGTTGATGCATGCATTCATGGATGATTATACCAGAGCAGGCATGTTCAATGAGGAGGATTTATGTTTTCCCAGATGGTTTTTTGAGGGGATCGCAGTTGCTGTAGAAGGAGGATATCGTGGCAGATGTTTTGGTATTCAGGAGCTGGGAAATGTAAGTCCTGAATACAAAGACGAGAAGGCCGGGAGATATCAGGAGATAGTTGAATACAGCAGAGAAAGCATAATGAAATATTATACTGATAACCCGGAGCACAGGATCAATAATAATGAATATGATCTGGGATATCTGGCAAATCTGTATCTTGGATACATGGCTGCATTAAAAGACCCGGAGCAATGCGGGGCTCCTTTTGACGAATCAGGAAATATTGATTTCACTTCCATAGGAAAGGGACTCAGCAATATTCTCGAAGCCCTTCATGGAGGATGGAGCCTTGACACCGAGATCTCATATATAGCAGATGACAAATATGATTCTACTGATGATTTTGCGAGACGTTTTATCTGGGGACTTAATGGTGAGGGAGATGACGCCTCTTTGAATTTTCTTGTTAAGACTTTGAATTATCTGGAGAGTATAAGCGATACATCGGTAATGGACAGCAGCCATCTTGCCACAGGCAGCGTTCTGGTGAAGGATCAGAATACCAGTCTTATCACCGATCTGGAGGGGACATATACGAGTAAACTGTATAAATTCCCCGATGTATCCGGCTATGCGGCCTCTACGGCTGATTATGAAAGGACTATGAATACAGGTACCAAGACTGATAAAAAGACCGGCGGAAATGATTCGCAGATACAGACTGCTGCATGCATGCCTGCCGGGATGACCATGTATGGAGAAAAGAAGGAAACAGGTATTCAGGATGGTATCATGACTAAGAAGGAAGCAGAGCCCGAGGAGATCCCGGCTTCGAATGAGACAGCGGAGCTGAAGGAGAATGCTGCGCCGGAGGGGATTACAGCTGCTGAGACAGATGCAGCTGAAACGGGTGAGGCAAAAGAGAATGCTGATGCAGCCGATCAGGCTGATCCGGAGGGAGCAGATAGTGCAGAATTCCCGGAAGGCTCAGAAGCTTCAGCCGCAGCAGACAGCTCAGCCGCAGCATATGTTCCAGAAGCAGCAGATGGTTCAGAAGCAGCAGACAGCTCAGCCGCAGCATATGTTCCAGCTGCAGCAGATGGTTCAGCCGCAGCAGATGGTTCAGAAGCAGCAGACAGCTCAGTCGCAGCAGATGGTTCAGAAGCAGCAGACAGCTTAGCCGCAACAGATGCTTCAGCCGCAGCAGACAGCTCAGCCGCAGCATATGTTCCAGAAGCAGCAGATGGTTCAGAAGCAGCAGACAGCTCAGCCGCAGCAGATGGTTCAGCTGCAGCAGATGGTTCAGAAGCAGCAGACAGCTCAGCTGCAACAGATGCTTCAGCCGTAGCAGATGGTTCAGAAGCAGCAGACAGCTCAGCCGCAGCAGATGGTTCAGCCGCAGCAGATGGTTCAGAAGCAGCAGACAGCTCAGAAGCGACTGACGGCTCCGAAGCTTCAGGTGACTCCGAAGCTTCAGATGACTCCGAAGCTTCAGGTGGCTCCGAAGCTTCAGGTGATACAGAATCTTCAGACGATACAGAATCTTCAGACGACACAGATGCTTCAGATGATTCGGACGATTCAGAAGATTCAGAAGATTCAGATGATTCGGATGAAGAAGGATGAGCTTCCGGAAACGGGAAGGGATGAAAAAAGGGATTCATAATATTATGAATCCCTTTTTGATTATCTGATCAAAACAAAATGTGAATAAGATCTCAGGTCATGGCTGCGAAGAGAGCGTCTATTTCTGCCTGTGAGAGGACTCGGTTTTCATTCCCTCCGGCAGATGGGACCGCTGCTGCAGCTGCTGCAGGGGCTGCCGCAGCAGGAGTTGCGGCCGCGAATGTAGGATTCAGAGCCTTTGCCTGTGAAGAATTACCCATTATGCTTGCAAACAGAGCCTGCTGCTCTGCACTTAATGTATCCATAGTCTTTTCCTTCCGATATACCGATCCTGATATATCTAAATATTATTGTTTCGGATCATATAGAATTTGAAACACATCAAGTGTTTCAAATTCGTACCTGGCAGGTTTCTTTAGAAACCTGTCCGGTGAAGCCGGATTATGAAACATGCTTCCTTTGCATGTTTCATAACCTGTATTTTTTATGCTCCTTAACTCTTTAGAAATCATAGCACAAATGGAGCAGGCAGGTCAAAGTATTATGTCTACCATCAGTCGATCTTTACCTGTGATTGCTCTCCCCAGATCAGCCTGCGCCATTGTTCAAGCTGCTCTACAGTCATGAAGCCGTTTGAAGTACCCATATAGCCGATCTTATATGAAGCGAAGAGCATTGCATTTTTTATGGCTGTAGTCGAGTCACCGCTTTCAAGGTAGGAGTGAAGGAAGCAGGCCATCAGGGCGTTTCCGGCTCCGGCGGTATTCACTACCTCATTGGTTTTTACTATATTATAATGAACCCTGATATCTCTTGTCCTGTCATAGAGTATGAGTCCCTCTGAACCCTGGCCGAGAATTATGATCTCGGTGCCGTAGGTATTGGCGATGCTGTCAATGAATTCATACGGATCCTCTGTCAGGGTATCATCACTGAAATACAGTATGGATGCGGACCCCAGGAAATCGGTATTGTATTTCTCCTTTTCCCTGAAGAAGCTGTGTATATTGACTGCGATTTTCTTATTGTATTCCCTGGCGATGGGGATGAAGGGACGGCAGAAATTCGCATTTGACAGGACGACCATATCGCAGTCGGCTATCATGGGCTTGACCATCGACATCCTGTATTCTGCTTCCCTAAGATCCTTGATATCCTCAAAGATCTGCTCCTCCCTGTTTTTATCGTAAAGGATGACCTGGGTGGGTGTAGACTTGAGAAGGGGAAGGATATATTCTGTTGAAATGGTGACCTCCCTGTCGTTGGGGTTGAATATACTCAGATCCTGATTCCTGCCTACCACTGAAAGGAAATCCACCTGATTCCCCAGCCATTTCAGGGCAAGAGATTCGTTATAAGCGTCTCCTCCCGGAGCTGTGAATATTGAATCCGGCGCACTGGTGAGAGGCTGGAATTCTACCGGAATATGATCAACCTTGACTATTGTTTCGATTTGGGTGATACCTGCAACT
Source organism: uncultured Lachnospiraceae bacterium (assembly GCA_947165275.1). GTDB lineage: Bacteria > Bacillota > Clostridia > Lachnospirales > Lachnospiraceae > NK4A144. Next base: position 55,287 of record CAMUZQ010000007.1, read on the forward strand.
ACGAATTTTCCCATGTTCTTCTCCTTTGATATATATTTCTGATATCGATGATTACAGCGTAGCCTATAGTATCAATCGTCCTCTTCAGGGTCGGGACCGAGTACTACCTCAAGCAGGGTAGGGTCGGCTTTTATTACGCCCTCCTCCATAAGCCGGTGGGCTTCGGAGAATAACTCGTATGCAGACTCTGTGACATGTTTTTTTAACAGGGGACCAAGATATTCTATATCTCCGGCTGTGGTTATGGCAGCATCCTCAGGCATGTTGTTGAAAAACTTCTGCCTTGTTCTGCTGTCAAAGCCTCTGAAGGCGGTGGCGAGGGTTTTCCTTTCGATTCTTTCCAGGATGCATCTTATAGCTTCATCGTCAAGAATATCATTGAATATATAAGAGGAGATCTGCATAAGGAGATAGCCTTCGGTACCGCGTTCGGGGAGTACGACCTCGTCCACCAGACGGTTTACCGTATCCATATCGACCTCGCCGGCGTAAGGCAGCATGGCTTTGCTCTGTGCATCTGCATAGATCTCATCAAAGCTGTCCGCAAGATCCGGAGGGAGCATGGCTTTGACCCGCTCGCTTATCACCAAAGGGTTCTCTCCCTCCTGCATGGAGAGGATACCCTTAAGCCAGAGCATGTAGATCAGGGCGTCATAGCCCTTAAGTCCTGAGGCGAAATATTTCGACCAGCATATATCCTCCAGTGTTTCATTGCTGGTACCGTCGATAGCATACATTATCATAGCAGCTATACTCTTATCCTCGATCTTATGGGTGAAGGCTTCCAATACAGGCAGTCCCTCACGTCTTACGACAAAGGCAATATCGATTATCTGCCTGTAGGTATCAAGCAATGCCTTGTTTCCGGCTGTTTTTGCCTTGCCCTTGAGAGAAGCGATATCCCTGCTTGCCGTCTTTAATTCATTATAGAATACATCGCCCATTTTCCGGCCCCTTTATCAGCTGATTTATCTTACGATTATACAATAATCCGTAAGGAAAATAAAATATAAGCGTCCCGCAGTATGGAATAAAATACAAGGCTATTTTAGTTTTCATGGTTGACAAGCGAACATTTGTTCGATATAATTAGAATATCGAACAAATGTTTGCATCGAGGTCATGCATATGACAGAGTTAAAGGATGTT